>NZ_JBHXFE010000002.1:76723-124084 GCF_042722475.1 Streptomyces sp. NPDC127092 | reverse complement strand
CGGGGGTGTGCTGCGGTGGGAGGGGGAGAATTTTGCGGCGGGTGGGGTCGTGTTCGTGGCTGTCGCTGGGGGTTTTTCGGTCTCCGCGGCGACGGCCGCCGGAGCGGAGGCGAGGGACGCGGCGGCGGCGACGGCCACGGCGATCGAACGAACGGGCTTGGACATGGCTCCCTCGATTCCCGGCAGGGGGGATGGATGGGCGGGCTCGGTGTGTTACCAACGAGTAGCGGTGGCTCGCAGACCATCATGGATGGCCTGCGGTACCGCGTCTCCGGTGCGTACGACAGAGATTCGCGAGGTGGATTGTGACCGCGTCCAACGGGGGGAACGGCGGCTCGGTGCCGCAGATCGGGGGCATGCCCGTGCACAGCCGGCTGCTGTCCGCCGCGGGGGCCCTGGAGTCCGCGGTGCTGCTCCGGCTCGTCGAGCAGGTGCCGGCGTACCGCACGCTGCCCTCCGAGCAGTTGCGCGGCGAGATCGTCAAGCAGGTGGCACGCGGCATCACGGCCTTCGCCGAAATGCTGCGCACCGGCGAGCCGTTGGGAGAGGACGAGCAGGCCGCGATCCGGGAGTCGGCGGCACGGCGCGCCGACGAGGGCGTACCGATCGAGTCCGTCGTCGGCGCCTACCACGTCGGCGCCGAGGAGTGCGCCGCCCAGGTCCTCTCGACCGCCGACCCCGTGGACCACGCCGACGTGCTGCGGGTCCAGCGCCGCCTCTTCGGCTTCCTGCGGCAGGTGAGCTGCGCCGTCGCCGCGGGCTACGTGCAGGAGCGGCAGTCGGCGCTCGGCGACGAACAGGTCGCCCTGCAGTCCCTGCTGTCCCGTCTCCTCGAAGGCGGCAGCCCGCAGGCCGCGGCCGACCGCGCCGGCATCCACCTGCCGCCCTGCTACCTCGTGCTGAGCCTCGCCATGGGTCCCCACCCGGACGAGCTGCTGCCCGGCGTGAACCGGCCGGTCGTGGTGCGCCGCAAGCTCCGGCGCTTGCGCAACGAGCTGCAACGCCACACGACCGGCGTCCCGTTGTCCGTGCTCTCGGGCGACGGCGGACTGGTGCTCGTCCCGTACGAGAAGCCGGCCGCCGACTTCGGCGCGGCGGACCGCGAACGGCTCGCATGGCTGGTCGCGCAGTTCGGCCGGATGACCGGCGCCGACCTGCTCGTGGCAGCGGCCGTCGCCGCGCCGGAGGACGTCGCGGAAGCGGCCGGGCTCGCCGGTGAGATACGGGAGGTGGCCGAGGCGTCGGGCCGCCCGCCCGGCCTCTACCTGCTCGACGACGTGCTGCTCGAATACCAGCTGAGCCGTCCCGGCCCCGCCAGGGACCGGCTCGCCGCCCTGCTCGGCCCCCTGGACGAGCGCCCCGAACTGCTCGGCACCCTGCGCACGTTCCTCGCCTGCGACCTCGACCGGCGGCAGGCGGCCGCCCGGCTCCAGGTCCATCGGAACACCGTGGACTACCGCCTGCGCAAGGCGGCGGACCTCACTGGCCTCGACGCCGCCCGGGGCGGCGACCTCCTGACGCTCCACGCCGCGCTCGCGGCCCAGGACGCCCTGCGGCGGGGCGAGTCCGCCGACGCCCGCCCTGCCGGGCCGGAGTGACGGCCCGGGCCCGCGCCCTGAGCCGGCCCGACCGGCCCTAGTACGCCGGAACCCGCGCGAAGCGCTCCGTGACGTGCAGGTCCGCCTCGATGCCGGTGATCGCGGCGGCCAGTTCCGGCAGGACCTCGCGCACGCACTCCTCGGCGGATCTGCGGCTGGCGTGGAGGGCCACGTTGACGGCGGCGACGGCCCGGCCCGCGCGGTCGCGGACCGGCATCGCGATCGACCGCAGCCCCTCCTCCAGCTCCTCGTCGACCAGCGCGTACCCGTCGCGCCCCACCCGGTCGAGGAGGGCGTCGAGCTCGGCGCGGTCCGTCACCGTGTACGGGGTGAGGGCGCGCGGTTCGGAGGCGTCGAGACGGGCCGTGCGCTCCCCGGCCGGCAGGTCGGCGAGCAGGACGCGGCCCATGGAGGTCGCGTACGCGGGGAAACGGGTGCCGATGGTGATGTGGACGTTCATGATGCGGCTGGTCTCGACCCGGCCGGTGTACTGCACCTCCCCGCCGACCAGCACGGCCAGCGAGGTGGACTCGCGGACCCGCTCGGCCAGGTCGGCGAGGTGCGGCTGGGCGATCCGGGTCAGCGTGGTCCGCGACAGCGGCGCGAAGCCCAGGGAGAGGACCCGGGGCGTGAGCCGGAACTCCCGGCCGTCCACCGCCACGCAGCCGAGGTGTTCCAGGGTGATCAGCGCCCGCCGTGCCGTGGCCCGGGCCAGACCCGTCGCCTCGGCGACCGCCGTCAGCGGCAGTGCCGCGCGGCCCTCACCGAAGGCCGTGAGCACCGTGAGCCCGCGCGCCAGCGACTCCACGAACTCCCGGCCCAGTTCCTGCTTGGACGCGCCGGTCCACGCGGCGAGCCCGCTGGGCGCGGCCGGAGCCGTCGCCGGTGCCTCCCGCAGGACGCGTTCCATCTCGGCGGCCGCCGCGCGCAGCCGGGGCAGCAGTGCCTCGCGCAGCGAGGCCGCGTCGTGCCGACTGGTGTGGCTCACGGCGCTCAGCGCGCACGCGATCCGCCCGTCGACGCCGCGCACCGGCACGGCGAGCGCGACGAGTCCGGCCTCGACCAGCTGGTCGTCCGCGGCCCAGCCGCGCGCCCCCGCCCCGGCGGCCCGCTCCTCGAAGTCCACGGCGCCCGCCGCGCGCGACGGCGCGACGGGAAAGCCCCGGCCCTGCGGATCGGCGGCCCGCCGCTCGCGCCACGCCGCCCACGCGGCCGCGTCCCACTCGGAGGCGAACAGCGCGCCCGGCGCCGTGCGTTCGGCGGGCAGCAGGTCGCCGATGCGGAAGCTCACCGACATCGCGCGCCGCCGGGTCGCCTGGTGCACGAAGCGGATCCCGTCGCCGTCCGGGACGGCGAGCGACACCGACTCGTCCAGCTCGTCGGCGAGCGCGTCCGCCCGTACGCCCAGGAGGTCGGGCAGCCGTACGGAGGCCAGGTAGGCGTTGCCGAGCTCCAGCAGCCGTGGTGCGAGCAGCACGTCGCGCCCCTCGATCCGCACGTACCCCATGCGGGCCAGCGTCCCGGTGACCCGGTCCACCGTCGACCGCGCGAGCCCGGTGGCCCGCTCCAGTTCGCCGACCGGCATCCGCCCGCCGGCGTCGGTGAGCCGGCGGAGCACGCCGACCCCGCGCAGCAGGGGGGTCACCGCCTCCGGCGGCGCCTCGGTGGTCGTGTCTTCGGTGGATGGCATCGGCTCTCCGTCGTGGATCTTCGGTCCACCGTAGTGAACACGCCGCGGGCAGGGCGCGGCAGCCCGTTGACAGGGCGACCCGCCCACGACCAGACTCCCAGCATAGTGAAGTTGTCTTCACTATGCGAACAAGCGGGCAGGTGATGGTGAACGGACCCGCACGCAGACCTGACGTCCGACGCGACGAGGAGACCCCATGCACACCACCGTCGGCATCATCGGCGGAGGCCCCTCCGGCCTGCTCCTGGCCCGCCTCCTGCACCAGGCGGGCATCGACAGCGTCGTCCTGGAGAGCCGCGACCGCGCCTACGTCGAACGGCGCCAGCGGGCCGGCATCCTCGAGCAGGCCACCGTCGACGCCCTCCGCGCCGCCGGCGCGGGCGCCCGCCTCGACGCCGAGGGACTCCCGCACGACGGCATCGAGCTGCGCCACGCGGGACGCGCCACCCGTCTCGACTTCCCCGCCCTCACCGGCGGCCGGCGCGTCTGGGTCTACGCCCAGACCGAGGTCGTCAAGGACCTGGTCGCCCTCCAGCTCGCCGAGGGCGGCCCGCTGCACTTCGAGGCCGAGGCCACCGCCGTCGAGGGCGCCGACACCGACCGCCCCCTCGTCCGCTACACCCACGGGGGCCGCGAGCGGATACTCACCTGCGACTACGTCGTCGGCTGCGACGGCTACCACGGCGTCACCCGGCACGCCGTCCCCGAGACCGAGCGGCGCACCTTCGAGCGCACCTACCCCTACTCCTGGCTCGGCATCCTCGCCGAGGCCCCGCCGGTCTACGACGAGCTGATCTACGCCCACTCCGAGCGCGGCTTCGCCCTCGCCAGCATGCGCTCACCGTCCGTCAGCCGCCTCTACCTCCAGGTCCCGAACGGCACCGACCCGGCCGACTGGCCCGACGAGCGCGTCTGGGACGAACTCGACGCCCGCCTCTCCCTGACCGCCGACCCCGGCTGGCGCCTCACCCGCGGCACCGTCACCCAGAAGTCCGTCCTGCCCATGCGCAGCTCCGTCACCGAGCCCATGCGCCACGGCCGGGTCTTCCTCGCCGGGGACGCGGCGCACATCGTGCCGCCGACCGGGGCGAAGGGCCTCAACCTGGCCGCCGCCGACGTCATCGTCCTCGCCCGGGCCTTCGCCCACCACGCGAAAACCGGCTCCACCGAGCTCCTCGACGCCTACTCCGACACCTGCCTGCGCCGGGTCTGGCGGGCCGAGCACTTCTCGTACTTCATGACCACCACCCTGCACACCGACCCGGCCCAGTCGCCCTTCGACACCAGGCTGCAGCAGTCCCAGCTCGACCGGATCGCCGGCTCCCCGCACGCCGCCGCCGAACTCGCCGAGAACTACACCGGTCTCCCGCTCGACGCCTGACGCGCCGGTCCGGCGCTCGACGCCCGAAGCGCCGGACCGTACGCGGTGAGCAGCCGGGCCGCGGCCCGGCAGGGCCACCGGAGCGTCAGCGGTGCCCGAGCAGGCCGGCCGCCGGGAGGAGCCTGTCGTCGTAGCCGAACAGCGCCTGGTTCTCCCAGCCGTTGCCCGAGGCGGGATCGGCCGGATCCCAGCCGTTCCCGGAGACCGCCGTCCACGTCGGCTCCCAGTACACGACCCCGAGCCCCCGCCCGCCCGGCACGGCCTCGACCACGCTCATGACGTCCCGCAGCCACGCCGACTGCCCCGCGCTGCTCGCCGCGTAGCCGGACACGAGCTCGGCGGTGGTGTCGATGATGTTCTCGTGCGGGTCCTTGCTGTCCAGGCGGAACGGGTACGCCGTCTCCACGACGAGCACCTTCTTTCCGTACCGGGCGGAAATGTCGTCCAGATTGGTCTGGAGAGCCGACAGCGGGCCGTGCCAGTAGCCGTAGAACGACAGCGCGATCACGTCGAAGGACACGCCCTGGGCCGTGGCGTTGTCGAACCACGTCCGGTAGAGCGCGTTGTCGCCGCCGTGCGCCAGGTGCAGTGCCACCTGCGTCGTCGAGGACACCGCCTTCGCGGCCGACGCACCCGACTTCAGCAGCCCGGCGAGCTGCGACCAGTTGGACGTCGACCCCTCGGGCCACAGCATCCCGGTGTTGATCTCGTTGCCGATCTGCACCATGTCGGCCGTGGTGCCCTGTGCCTTCAGGGCGTTGAGCACGTCGTACGTGTGGTCGTACACGTCCGTCCTCAGCTGCGCGTACGAGTGCCCCGACCAGGCGGCGGGCTTGGTCTGGGCGCCCGGGTCGGCCCAGACGTCGGAGTAGTGGAAGTCGACCAGCAGCTTCATGCCCTGGGCCTTGATCCGCTTGGCCATCGTGAGGACCCGGGCCTTGTCGTTGTAGCCGTCGGCCGGGTTCACCCACACCTTCAGACGCGCGTAGTTGGCGCCCGAGGCCTTCAGGATCGCCAGGGCGTCCCCGTTGGTGCCGGCGCTCGTGCGGTAGGTCCCGCCGAGGTCCTCGCTCTTCTTCAGCGACGACACGTCGACGCCCTTGACCGGCAGACCGGCCGTGCCCCGGGTCAGGGTCAGGTCGTCCACGTTGATCCAGTTGCCCGCGTTGGCGTCGGAGTTCACGCTCACCGTGCACGCGCCGCCGCTCACCACCACCGGGGTGACGATCCGTATCCACGCACCGTTCGGTGTGGGCGGCAGCGCGGTCCGCTGCTCGGCCGAGCCGCAGTTCCGCAGCGCGAGGTACGCCGCGTTCTGGCCGCCGCTGGAGCGCACCCACGCGCTGAGCGTGTAGCCGCCGTCGGTGAGCCCGGTCAGGTACTGGTACGTCTCCACCTTGTACGCGGAGGACGACCAGTGCGCGAGCCGGTAGCCCCCGCTGTGGCCGCCCGCCTCGGTGTACGACGCGGAGTTCTGCCCGGCGGCCGAGTACGTCGACCAGCCGGCGGGCGTCGCGGTGCCGGTTCCGTCGGCCTCGAAGCCGGCGTTGGCGAGCGTGCTCGCGGCCCGCGCCTCCTGGGCGGGCAGCGGCGCGAGCAGCAGGCCGCCGAGCACGGCGGTCACGGCGGCGGCTCGCAGGGTCGTGCGGGGTACGGCGTGCATCGTCGAGTCCCTTCGACGTTGAAGGATGGGGATGGACGTGCGGTGGTACGGCTCACCCGGGGGCGGCGCGGTGAGCGGCCGCCCCCGGGGAGATCAGGGGGAGGAGGGAGGCGCGGCCAGGCGAGAGGCCCAGGCCGTCGCTTCCGGGTCAGGACCCAGGCCGTCTCTTCCGGATCTTGGCCGGGTCCGAAAGAAACGGCCTAGCCGTCCAGCCGGACGACCCGGACCGCGCCGGCCGGCACGGCGACGTGACCGGCGACCGGCGTGCCGGACAGGAGCTCGGTGCCCGGTCCCTCCAGCGGCACCTTCGCGTCCTCGGCGGAGTGGTTGAGCGCGAAGAGGAAGCGGCCCTCCTCGCCGGCGCGGCGGACGACCTCCACGTCCCGTGGCAGGGGCCGCGTCGCGACACCGGCGTCCTCGCAGGCCGCGGCCAGGATGTGGTCGAGGGCCGCCGCGTCCGGACGGGTGGAGACGTACCAGGCGGTGCCGCGCCCCAGACGGTGCCGGGTCACCGCGGGGCCGCCCGCGGCGGGGCCGTCGGCGTACGTCCACACCGTCTCGGCGCCGCGCGGTACGACGAACTCGGTCCACACGTCGCCCGACAGCGACGCCCCGCCCGGCCCGGTGAGGCCCACGCGCTCACCGGCGAGCAGCGGCGACCACTCCTCCACGGCGACGCCGAGCACGTCCCGGAGGACGCCCGGGTAGCCGCCCTCGTGGACGGCGTCGTGCTCGTCGACGATGCCGGAGAAGCAGGAGACGACGAGGGTGCCGCCGTTCTCGACGTACTCGCGCAGGTTCTGCCCGGCGGCCTCGGTCGCGAGGTAGAGCGCGGGCACGACGACCAGCGGATAGGCGGACAGGTCGGACTCGGGGTGGGCGAAGTCGACGGTCAGGTGCCGGTCGTAGAGCGCCTCGTAGTAGCTGTCGGCCCGCTCCCGCGCGTCGAGGTCCTCGCTCGGCCGCCACTCGAGGGACTGCGCCCACCAGGACTGCCAGTCCCACAGCATCGCCACGTCGGGCACGGTGCGGGTGCCCCGTACGGCCTCCAGGGCCTCCAGGTCGGCGCCGAGCCGGACCACCTCGCGCCACACGCGGGTGTCGGTTCCGCCGTGCGGGAGCATCGCGGAGTGGAACTTCTCGGCGCCGCGCCGCGACTGCCGCCACTGGAAGAACATCGCGCCGTCGGAGCCGCGGGCGACGTGTCCGAGGGAGTTGCGGGCCATCTCGCCGGGGCGCTTGGCGGGATTGCGGGGCTGCCAGTTGACGCCGCTGGTGGAGTGTTCGAGCAGCAGCCAGGGTGCGCCGCCCGCGACCGACCGCGTGAGGTCCGCGGCCATGGCGAGGTTGACGTGGGTGCGGCGGCCGTCGGTGATGAGGTAGTGGTCGTTGGTGACGAGGTCCACCTCGCGGCCCCAGGCCCAGTAGTCGAGGCTGTCGCACTGGCTGAGCGCCGTCATGAAGTTGGTGGTGACGGGGATGCCGGGGGACAGCCGGTGGAGGATGTTCCGCTCGGAGCGGAAGTTCTCCCGGATCGTGGCGTCGGCGAAGCGCCGGTAGTCGAGCTGCTGGGCCGGGTTGCCGACGGTCGGGGTCAGCCGGGGCGGGTCGATCTGCTCGTACGAGGTGTAGACCTGGCCCCAGAACGCGGTGCCCCATGCCTCGTTGACGGCGTCGACCGATCCGTACGTCTCCGCGAGCCAGCGCCGGAACCCGGCCGCGCAGGTCTCGCAGTAGCAGGCGCTGACGGGCACGCCGTACTCGTTGTGGACGTGCCAGAGGGCGAGCGCCGGGTGGTCGGCGTAGCGGGCGGCGAGCGCGGTGGTGATGCGGGCGGCCGCCTCCCGGTAGGCGGGGGAGCTGTGGCAGATCGCCCCGCGCGAGCCGTAGGAGTGGCGCACGCCCTCGCGGGTGACCGGCAGGGCCTCCGGGTGGGCCCGGTAGAACCACGCGGGCGGCACCACGGTGGGCGTGCCCAGGTCGACCCGGACCCCGTTGTCGTGGAGGAGGCCGAGGATGCGGTCCAGCCACGCGAAGTCGTAGCGGCCCGGCTCGGGTTCGAGGAGCGCCCAGGAGAAGATGCCGACGCTGACCATGGTCACGCCGGCCTCGCGCATCAGCCGCACATCCTCGTGCCAGACGCTTTCCGGCCACTGTTCGGGGTTGTAGTCCCCGCCGAAAGCGAGCCGGTGCAGGCCCTTGGGGGCGGTCGGCGGCATGCGTGTCTCCTGGAACGTCGGGGTCTGAACTTACATCGGTGAGAGGACTCCTCTGTGAACGTGCACACAGCGGGGTCTCGATGTCGCAACGCAACATAACCGCACACGATCAACCATTGACAAGTGTCCGGAACGTTTCTCTACTGTGAACGCTCACAGATGCATGGCCGGCCTTCCCGCCCTCCGCGGAAGGCCCCTTTCGGTCAGGGAGAAGCACCCCATGCCCCACGCGCTGCGCCGCCGCGTTCTCGCCGCCACCGCCGTCACGACCGCCGTCGTCCTCGGCGCCACCACCCTCACCGCCTGTGGCTCCGGCGACGAGGCCGAGGCCGAGTCCGGCCCCGTCTCGCTCACCTACTGGTCCTGGGCGCCCAACATGGAGAAGGTGGCCGCGATCTGGAACGCCGAGCACCCGGAGATCAAGGTCACGGTGCAGAAGCAGGCCTCCGGCGACGACCTGGTCACCAAGATCATCACGGCCGCCAAGGCCCACCAGGCCCCCGACCTCGTCCAGGCCGAGTTCCAGGCCCTGCCGACCCTCGTCAGCAACGACGCCCTGGCCGACATATCGAAGGAGGTCTCCGGCGCCAAGGACAAGTTCGCCCCCGGCCTCTGGCAGCAGACCACCCTCGGTTCCGACGCCGTCTACGCCGTCCCGCAGGACTCCGGCCCGCTGATGTTCTTCTACCGGACCGACCTCTTCGAGAAGTACGGCCTCACGGTCCCCACCACCTGGGACGAGTTCGCCGCCACCGCCAAGGCGCTCAAGGCCAAGGCCCCGGAGAAGTCCCTCACCACCTTCTCCGCCAACGACGCCGGTCTCTTCGCCGGCCTCGCGCAGCAGGCCGGCGCCACGTGGTGGACCACCGAGGGCCAGAAGTGGAAGGTCGGCATCGACGACGCCGCCACCAGGAAGGTCGCCGACTTCTGGGGCGGGCTCGTCAGGGACGGCGCCATCGACAACCAGCCCATGTACACGCCCGCCTGGAACAAGGCCCTCAACACCGGCGAGCAGATCGCCTGGGTCAGCGCCGTCTGGGCCCCCGGCACCCTCACCACCGCCGCCCCCGACACCAAGGGGAAGTGGGCCATGGCCCCGCTGCCCCAGTGGGACACCGCCAAGCCCTCCACCGGCAGCTGGGGCGGCTCCACCACCGCCGTCACCACCGACTCGAAGCACAAGGCGGCCGCGGCCAAGTTCGCCACCTGGCTGAACACCGACCCCAAGGCCCTGACCGCACTGGTCAAGGAGGCCGGCATCTACCCGGCCGCCTCCGCCGCCCAGAGCGGCCCCGCGCTCGCCAACCCGCCGGAGTTCTTCGCGAACCAGCCCGACTTCTTCACCCGGGCCGCCGAGATCGCCAAGACCACCGCCCCCGCCGCCTGGGGACCCAACGTCAACGTGGCCTACGGCGCCTTCAAGGACGAGTTCGGCAAGGCCGCCAAGGCCAAGTCCGGCTTCGACAAGGCCCTCACCGCCATGCAGGACCTGACGGTCGCCGACCTGAAGAAGCAGGGCTTCGAGGTCGCCCGGTGAGCAAGCCCCACCAGGGCGCACGCGGGTCGTACGGGGCCCGGACGGCCCCGTACGCCCAGCCGTCGCCCACGACCGCCCGCGGACGAGCGCGCAGCGCCCCCTACCTCTTCGTCCTCCCGGCCGCGCTCCTCTTCGCCCTCTTCTTCGCGCTGCCCATCGGCTACGCGATCTGGCTCAGCCTCCACAAGGCCCAGGTCAAGGGGCTCGGACTCGGCAAGGGCGCCAAACAGGAGGTCTGGGCCGGCCTCGGCAACTACACCGCCGCCCTCACCGACCCCGAACTCCTCCACAGCGCCGCCCGCGTCCTCGGCTACGGCCTCGTCGTGGTCCCCGTCATGCTCGGCCTCGCCCTGTTCTTCGCGCTCCTGCTCGACTCCGAGCGCGTCCGCGCCCGCGCCTTCGGGCGGCTCGCGATCTTCCTCCCGTACGCCGTGCCCGGAGTGATCGCCGCCCTGCTGTGGGGCTTCCTCTACCTCCCCGCCGTCAGCCCCTTCCACTACCTCCTGCGCGCCATCGGCCTTCCCGAGCCCGACCTGATGGACGGCGGCCTGCTCTACGGGTCCATGGCGAACATCGCGGTCTGGGGCGGCACCGGCTTCAACATGATCGTCATCTACACGGCGCTGCGCTCCCTGCCCGCCGAGGTCTTCGAGGCGGCCCGGCTGGACGGCTGTTCCGAGCTGCAGATCGCCCTGCGCATCAAGATCCCGATGGTGGCGCCCTCCCTCGTCCTCACCTTCTTCTTCTCGGTGATCGCGACCCTCCAGGTCTTCAACGAGCCCATGACCCTCAGGCCGCTCACCAACGGCATCCCCTCCTCCTGGAGCCCCCTCATGAAGGTGTTCAGCGACGCCTTCACCGGCGGGAACATCTACGCCGCCTCGGCCACCGCCGTGATCCTCGCCCTCGTCACGTTCCTGCTGTCCTTCGCCCTCCTGCGGGCCTCGAACCGCAGCACCACGCAAGGAGCACCCCGATGAGCGGGCTCACCGCCCCCACGGCGTCGCGCAAGGCGGCCCCGGCCGCCGGCACCACCCCCGGCACCTCCCAGGGCCCGCCACGCCCCCGCCGCACCGCCCTGCTGCCGACCGCCGCCCTCGTCCTCGGCGCGCTCTACTGCCTGCTGCCCGTGGCCTGGGTCCTGGTCGCCGCCACCAAGTCGGGCTCCGACCTCTTCTCCACCTTCACGTTCCTGCCCGGCGACGGCCTCGGCGACAACCTCGCCGACCTCCATGCGTACCGCGACGGCATCTACTGGCGCTGGATGGGCAACTCCGTCCTCTACGCGGGCCTCGGTGCCCTCCTGTCGACGGTCGTGTCCGCCCTCGCGGGCTACGCCCTCGCCGTCTACCGCTTCCGCGGCCGCGAGCTCTTCTTCAACGTGATCCTCACGGGCGTCCTGATGCCGCCCGTCATCCTCGCCATCCCGCAGTACCTCCTGATGGCCGAGGCCGACCTGACGGACACGTACCTCTCCGTCCTGCTGCCGCTGATCCTCTCCCCGTACGGCGTCTACCTCGGCCGTGTCTACGCCGAGGCCGCCATCCCCATGGAACTCGTCGAGGCCGCCCGCATGGACGGCGCCGGCGAAGCGCGCATCTTCCTGCGCATCGCCGCACCGATGATGTCCCCCGGCCTCGTCACGATCTTCCTGTTCCAGTTCGTGGCCATCTGGAACAACTTCCTGCTGCCGTACATCATGCTCGGCAACGACGAGAAGTTCCCCATGACCGTAGGCCTGTTCACCCTGCTCATGCAGGGCGCCAGCCAACCCGCCCTCTACACCCTGGTGATCACCGGAGCGCTCCTCGCGGTCGTCCCGCTCATCGCGCTCTTCCTGGTCATCCAGCGCTTCTGGAGCCTCGATCTGCTCTCCGGCGCCGTAAAGTCCTGACGCACAGGGGAACGAGGAGAAACGCACACCATGAGCCCAGCAGCGAGCAGGCGTCGCCCCGCGACCATCCACGACGTGGCGCGCGAGGCCGGCGTCTCACGCGGCACCGTCTCCCGCGTCCTCAACGGGGGCCACTACGTCAGCCCCGCGGCCAAGGCCGCCGTCGACGCCGCCATCCGCAGGACCGGATACGTCGTCAACCGGCACGCCCGCTCGCTGATCACCGGAAAGTCGGACTCGGTGGCCTTCCTGCTCACCGAACCCCAGGAACGGTTCTTCGAGGACCCCAACTTCAACGTCCTGCTGCGCGGCTGCACCCAGGCGCTCGCCGCCCGCGACATCCCCCTGCTGCTGATGATCGCGGGCACCGAGGACGAACGCCGCCGCAACCTCCGCTACATCGAGGCCGGCCACGTCGACGGCGTCCTGTTGGTCTCCAGCCACTCCGGCGACCCGCTCGTCGACCACCTCAACAGCGCCGGCGTCCCCGTCGTCGCCTGCGGCAAACCGCTCGGCCAGACCGCGAAGATCGGTTACGTCGCCGCCGACGACCGCGACGGAGCCCGTGACATGGTGCGCCACCTCTACGGGACCGGACGCCGCCGGATCGCCACCGTCACCGGCCCGCTCGACACCCCCGGCGGCGTGGAGCGCCTCGCCGGCTACCGCGAGACCCTCGCCGAGTGCGGACTTCCCTACGACGAGGCCCTGGTCGCCACCGGCGACTACAGCCGCGCCGGAGGAGAGGCGGCCGCCCGACAGCTCCTCGACCGGGCCCCGGACCTCGACGCCGTCTTCGTCGCCTCCGACCTGATGGCCCTGGCCGTCCTCGACACCCTGGACCGGGCCGGCCGGCGCGTGCCGGACGACGTCGCCGTCGGCGGCTTCGACGACTCCCCGGCCGCCCTCTCGTCGCGCCCCGCGCTCACCACCATCCGCCAGCCCTGGGACCGCATCAGCGCCGAGATGGTCCGCACCCTCCTCGCCCGGATAGCGGGCGAGGAACCGGCGACGGTGATCCTTCCGACCGAGCTGGTACGCCGCGACTCCGCCTGAGGCACCGGGGTCGCGGGACCGGCGGTGCGCCGTACACACCGCCGTCGGTCACGGTGCCGCCGGTCACGCTGCCGCCGGTCAGGGTGCCGTCGGTCGCGCCGCCGCCGGTCGCGCCGCCGCCGGTCGCGGCGTCGCCGGCCCGGCTCGCCGGATGATCTCGCTCCGGTCTCGGGCAACCCCTCAGCCGCGGCGGCGCGGCTTCCCGGCGCCACCGGAGCGCGAGCTCTTGGGTGCGCCGCCGCCGGCCCTGCGCGAGCCGCCGCCGGCGGCCTGCCGCTTCTGGCCGGCCTTCTGCCCCTGCTTCTGCCCCTGCTTCGGGCCTTGCCGGGGCTGCTGGCTCTGCTGCCGGCTCTGCGGCTTCCCGGCCCGGTCGGCCTTCGCTTCCTTCGACGCCTTCTCGTCGGGCCTCCGCCCCCGCGAACTGTTCACCGTCCGCCCGCGCACGATCCCGATGAAGTCCTCCACCAGATCGGTGGTGGCCTCCTCCGGCCAGGACAGCGCGACCTGCGACTGCGGCGTGTCCGTGATCGTCCGATAGGTCAGGTCCCTGCGGTGGTGGAGGCGGGCCAGCGACTGCGGCACGATCAGCAGCCCGATCCCGGCCGCCACCAGTTCGATCGCGTCCGCCGTCGTCGCGGGCCGCTCGAACGCGGGCTGCCCCGGCGGGCGCTCCCAGTCCAGGGTGTCGTCGAGCGGATGCAGCACGATCTCGTCCGCGATGTCGTCGACGGTCACCTCGTCGGCGGCCGCCACCAGGTGGTCCTTGGGGCACACGACCACGGTCGTCTCGGTGTACAGGGGGATGGCGCTGAACACCGTACGGTCCACGGGCAGGCGCAGCAGGGCGGCGTCGGCGCCGTGCTCCCGCAGCGTCGCCTCCGCGTCCGTCGCCGTCACCTGGGTCAGCACGAGCGGCACGTCGGGATGCCGCTCGTTCCAGATCCGCACCCACTTGCCGGGCGTCACGCCGGGCACGTACGCCAGCCGGAACGACGGCGACGGCGCCACCGCGGGCGCCGAACCGAGGCCGGGGGCGGGATCCGCAGCGGCCGCGGGGTCGTGGTCGGAGTCGTGGTCGGGGGCGGGGGAGAGGGGTGCTTCCGAGCCTGTCACCAGGCCAGATTACCGGTCGTGGTCGGCGACCGCGTGCCCGCCCGATATTCTTGTCAGCATGACGCAGCACCAGAACGCCCAGTCCATGAAGCCCGCCACCGCGGCGAAGAAGCTGGGCGTCTACCTCGACGCCACCCCCGCCGATTTCCGCGAGGGTTCCGTCTCCCGCGCCGAGCTGAACGCCCTCCAGACCGACCCGCCGGAGTGGCTGCGCGAGCTGCGCCGCAACGGCCCGCACCCGCGCCCCGTCGTGGCGGCCAAGCTGGGCGTCTCCATCTCCGGCCTCGCCCGCGGCGGCGTCACCGACGCCCTCACCACCGAGCAGATCGAGGCGCTGAAGGCCGAGAACCCGGAGTGGCTCCAGAAGGAGCGCGCCACCCAGGCCGACGTCCGCAAGGAGAACGTCCGCATCAAGGAGATGCGGGCGGAGAAGGAGGCCCGCGCGGCCCAGCGCGAGCGCGACTGACCCCGCGCGGTACGGCCCCGAGCCGGCCGTCGGCCTAAATTCGCGTGCGACCGCGCCGCTCCCGGTGGTGCAATCACCGGATGCGGAGTGAGGCCGAGACCGACACCAGGACCGAGATCGGGGCCGAGCGCGGCGCCGGGGCCGAGAGCGACACCCAGAGCCAGGCCGGTACCGAGATCGGGACCGAGACACGGACCTCGGCCGAGGCCAAGACCCGGACCGGGGCCGAGACCCGGGCCGGGGCCGAGGTCAAGACGGGGGCCGGGACCCGGACCGATCACCAGGCCAGGACCCGGACCGATCACCAGGCCGGGCCGGTGACGACGGTCGACCGTGGCCGTTTCGAGGACGCGGTCACGCCCTGGGAGGAGCCCGACTGGCGCGAGGCCGCGCTGGGCTGGGCGGAGCGAGGGCTTGCCCGCCACGGCCTGCGGGAGACCGGGCCCCGCGAGGTGCGGGTCCGGCCCTGGTCGATCCTCGTCCGCTTCCGCACCGGCCCAGCCGACCGTGACGCCGTCTGGTTCAAGGCGAGCGCCCCGGCCGCCGGTTTCGAGGCCGCCCTCGGCGGGGCGCTCGCAGACTGGATTCCCGAACACGTCATGGCGCCGCTCGCGGTCGACGCGGAGCGCGGCTGGTGCCTCCTGCCGGACGGCGGCCCGCTCCTCCGCGGCATGCTCGACCGCGGCGACGCGGACCTGGGGGACTGGCTCACGGCGGTCGGGCAGTACGCGCGCATGCAGCGCGCCCTCACCCCGTACGCCGACCGCATGACGGAACTCGGCGTGCCCAGCGCCCGGACCCGGCACCTGCCGGAGATCTTCGACGGCCTCGTCGGAACCAACCCGACCCTCGCGCCCGAGACCCGGGACTCCCTGCGCGCCCGCCGTCCGCTCCTGCTCGACTGGTGCCAGGAACTCGACGCGATCGGCGTCCCCGACTCGCTCGACCACTGCGACCTGCACGACGGCCAGGTCCTCACCCCCGGCGCGGGCCGCTTCACCTTCTTCGACTGGGGCGACGCGGCCGTCGCGCATCCCTTCGCCAGCCTCCTCGTGCCCGCGCGGGACGTCCGCGAACGGTACGGCCCCGAGACCGTGACCGCCGTCCGGGACGCGTACCTGGAGCCGTGGACCGACCTGGGCGTGCCGCTCCCGCAGCTGCGCCGCGCCGCGACCCTCGCCGTCAGGCTCGCCGCGCTGTCGCGCGCCGTTTCGTGGTTCCGCCTCTTCCCCGGCACGCCGGCCGCGGACTGCCACGAGGCGAGCGCGTACTGGGTCGAGGAACTGTTCGCCGCACCCGACCTCCTCTGAACTTCCCCTGACCTCCTCCGATCTCCTCTCACCTCCTCTGACCGTCTGATCTCGTCGTGCCTCGCCCTGCCTTCGATATCCGATGGCGTACGAGGGCGTGGCCCGCGAGGATGCGCGCATGGACGCAACCGAGCGCACCGAAGCAGCAGACGTGACCCGTTGGACGCCGTCGGTCGTGGAACCCGACATGTGGGTCGACCCGGACGACGACCCGCGCGAGACCGAGGACGAGATCGTCGGCGAACGCGGCACGCTGGCCGACGGCCTGCGCTACTTCCGGCTCACCTTCGAGATGAAGTGCGCGGGCCTGGACGCGGAGCAGATGGCCCGGCGCTCGGTGCCGCCGTCCACGATGTCCCTGCTCGGTCTGCTGCGTCACCTGGCGGAGGACGAGCGGCACCTTCGCCGCATGGCCGGCGAGGACCTGCCGCGGATCTACCGCACGGCCGAGGACCGGGACGCCGACTGGAACGGTGCGGTCGCCGACCCGGAGGTGGTGGCGGAGGCGTGGAGCCGGTGGCGCGCCGAGTGCGAGCTGACCGACCGGTTCCTCGCCGGCTTCGCCGACCTCGGCGCCAGGCCCGCCGGGGAGGCGCAGCTCCGCGACATCGTGGTGGCCCAGATCGCGGAGTATGCGCGGCACTGCGGCCACGCGGACCTGCTGAGGGAGCGTATCGACGGCCGTGTGGGCCAGTGACCCTGGCCTCTGCCGTCCTGACCTACTGCCCTCCTGACCTACTGCCTTCCTGACCCACTGCCCTCCGGCACTAGCGGTGCCAGTTCCGGTCGAGATGGGCGACCAGTTCGGCCTCCTTGCGCAGCAGCGCCTCCCGCCGCTCGGCGGGAAGGCCCGCAAGGCGGTCGACGAGCACCCGACTGCGCGGGACGAACACCACGTTCGCGGCGAAGAGGCGGCAGGCGGGGCACCAGGCGAAGCCGATGCACCGCTCGTACGAGTCGGACTCAGGCGGGTGCTGCCGGTACTGGTAGGCGCGGATCGACGTCCCGCAGTCGGCGCACGCTCGCCGGTCGCCGTCGGGGACGCCCTCCAAGGGGCCCTTGATCCAACGGTACTTGTCCTGCGGGCGTCGGTTCAGGCGCATGCGGATCATCCTGCACCAGGGCCGGACCGCCCGCCGAGCCCTGCCGGTACGGATTCCCGCAGGGCGCGGGCGAGTGCGGCGACCGCCGGGTGCGGCCCCGCGCCGCTGCGGAAGGCGATCCGGGTCCGGCGGATCACCGGGAGCGCGGTGAGGCACACCCCGGGCGGCGGGTCCGCCGCGCCCAACTGCGGGACCACCGCCACGCCTTGACCGGCGGCGACGAAGGCCAGGACGGTCGCGAACTCGTCCACCTGGTGCCGGACCCGCGGCACGAACCCGGCGGCCCTGCAGACCTGTTCGGTCACCGCACGGCAGAGGGTGTCGGGCCCCGGCATGATCCAGGGCGCGTCCCGCCAGCGCGCGAGACCGTCGAGCCCGTCGAGCCGCGCGCCCCGCGGGTCGAGACCGCCCGGCAGGTCCTGCCGGTCCCCCCGGTCCCGCGCGTCGGGGCCGGCGGCGGCCGACGCCAGGTACATCTCCTCCTCGCACAACTCCTCGGCCGCGAGCCCCGGCTCCAGGGGCGAGGGCACCAGGTCGTAGTCGTGGATCAGCGCCACGTCCAGGTCGCCCGCGCGCAGGGCGTGGGCCACCGCCGCCGGATCGGTCTCGGAGACCATCGGCTCGAGCGCCGGATGCCGCGCCGCGAGTCGTACGAGCGCCTCCGGCACGATCGCACGGCTCGCCGTGGGGAAGGCGCCGATCCGCAGCGGGCCGGCCGGACCGTGCCGTGCCTCGGCGAGTTCGGCCGCCGCCCGCTCCAGGCGTTCGAGCACCGCTTCCGCGTGCCGCACCAGCTTCTCGCCGGCGGGAGTCAGCCGTACGCCGCGCCCCGAGCGTTCGAGGAGGGACACGCCGGCCTCCCGCTCCAGCGTCGCGAGCTGCTGCGAGACCGCCGAGGGAGTGAAGGACAGGGCCTCGGCGACGGCGGCGATGGTGCCGCGCAGGGCCAGTTCGCGCAGCAGGCGCAGTCGTCGTACGTCGAGCATCAGTACAGCTTACGGTTCGCATCGGAAACGCGAACTGGACCTATGGGTTTACTGCCGCCAGTCTCGAAGGCATGGCACAGGACTTCACTCCGCACGGCATCTACGTTCCCCTCGTCACCCCGTTCGGCCCCGACGGCCGCCCCGACCTCGTCGCCCTGGAGGCGCTCGCGGACTCCGCGCTCGACGGCGGCGCCGCCGGACTCGTCGCGCTCGGCACCACCGGAGAGGTCGGCGCGCTCGATCCGGAGGAGCGCGAGGCCGTCGTCGACACCTGCGCGCGGGTCTGCCGGCGACACGGGGCGCCGCTCGTCGTCGGCGCGGGCAGCGGCGCCACCGCGCAGGCCGCACGGGAACTCGCGGGCCTCAACCGATGGCCCGAGGTGCGCGCCGCCCTGGTCATCGTCCCGGCCTTCGTCCGGCCTTCGCCGGACGGCGTGGTCGCCCACTTCACGGCCCTCGCCGCGGAAAGCGCCGTTCCGCTGATTGTCTATCACATCCCGTACCGCACGGGCCGGCCGCTCGACGCCGCCACCCTGCGGGCGCTCGCCGCCGTTCCCGGAGTCGTCGGAGTCAAGTACGCCGTCGGCGGCGTCGACCAGGACACCGTCGCCCTCCTCGGCGACCTGCCCGACGGCTTCGCCGTCCTGGCCGGTGACGACGTCTTCACCTCGCCGCTGCTCGCCCTCGGTGCCGCGGGCGGCATCCTCGCCTCCGCGCACCTGGCCACCGACCGTTTCGCGGCGCTCGTCGAGGCCTGGAACGGCGGTGACGTCGCACGGGCCCGGACCCTCGGCCACCGGCTCGCCCGGCTCTCCGCGCTGCTCTTCGCCGAGCCCAACCCGGCCGTCGTCAAGGGCGTCCTGCACGCCCAGGGCCGCATCCCGACCCCTGACGTGCGCCTGCCGCTGCTCCCGGCCTCCGAGGAGTCGGTGACGGCCGCCCTGAAGGAACTCGACGCCCTGACCGCGGCGGAGGCGACCGGCTGACCGACGGCTGACCGACGGTGCCGCAGGTGCTCCGGGATCGGATCGGAACCGGAAACGGAACCGTGCCATGGACGCACCGCGTCCCCATGGCCGAGCGACGGTCACCCCGTCCCTCCGTCCCTCCGCTTCTCCATCCCTCCGTCCCTCGGCCCGGCCCACGCCCGGACCGGAAGGAGCGCCATGGCCACGCACGGTACGACCCCGCCATCCGGCCGCCGTCAGGGAGGCTGCCTCCCGACCCTGGTGATCCTCGCGGTGATCCTCGGTCTGGCCTACGGCGCCTCAAGGGTCTTCGACGACACCGGCTCGTCCTCCTCGTCGTCCTCCGCGGGCGAAAAGGCCTCGTCCTGGAACGTCGGGGACTGCGGCGGCCCCGACCCCGAGGACGCGCCTGACGGCTACCGGGCCCTGGACTGCGACGACTCGGGCGCCACGTTCAAGGCGCTGGAGGTGAAGGAGGCCAGCATCCTGCCGGACGCCATCCAGTGCCCGGCGGGCACTGACCTGATCATCCAGGTCAAGATCTCCTTCGGTTCCGGCGGCGCCAAGAACGGCGGCATCCCCAGCAAGACCGTCTGCGGCCGCAACCTCTCGGGAGACCACCCCGGTGACGCGGGCGCCGGCGGCGGCCAGCTCGTCAAGGGCGACTGCGTCACGGACACGGCCCAGGAGGTCCCGTGCGCGTCCGCGACGGGCAGCGGCTTCAAGGTGCTCGACCTCGTGAAGGACGAGAAGCAGTGCCCCTCCGGCACCACCGAGCCGATGCGCCTCACCCTGGCCATCGGCAGGCCGTACGACGTGATCTGCGCGACCAAGGCCTGACCAAGCGCGGAGCACACCGCCCAGGCTGCCGGCTGCCGACCTCCGGCCTTCTGCCGACCTCCTGCCGCCGACTTCCGACCAGAGCCCTCGCCGCCCGTACCAGGACCGCCGGACGGTGCCTACGGCCCGTCCGGTGCGTCGGGGCTGACGGTGGTCAGGAGGTGGGCGACCAGGGGGTTGGGGTCGTGCTTGCGCCAGGCGACGGCGACGCGTGTGCGGGCGGTGCCGGGGGCGAGGCGGCGGAAGGCGACGTTCCTGAGGCGGAGGCGGCGGATGCTAGCCGGGGCCAGGGAGACGCCGAGACCGGTCTCCACGAGCGCGCACACGGTCTGCCACTCCACCGCCCGCTGGGCGATCCGCGGTGTGAAGCCGGCAGCGGCACAGAGGCCGGTGATCTGGTCGTGCAGCTGCGGTCCGACGTCGTGGGGCGGCAGGACGAAGGGGGAGTCCGCCAACTGGTCCAGCCGCACGGACCGTTGGGCAGCCAGGGGATGAGCGGCCGGCAGCACCGCGACGAAGGGCTCGGTGAGTACGGTCCTGAAGCCGAGTTCCTCCTCCGTCGCGGGAGGCTCGCGCAGCAGGCCGATGTCGATGGTCTTGTCGTGCAGGGCGGCGATCTGCGGCGCGGTGGTCATCTCGCGGATGTCGAGTTCGGCGTCGGGGAACCGTTCCCGGAAGGTGCGGAGCAGGCCGGGCAGCACCGTCAGCGCGACGGAGGCGGAGAAGCCGATCCGCAGGCGCCCCGCCCGGCCGCTGCCCACGGCCCGGGCAGCCGCCAGGCCGTCCGCGAGCTCGCCCAGCACCCGCCGTGCGGCCGGCAGCAGTTCGCGGCCGGCGGGGGTGAGCGTGACGCGTCCCGGTTCGCGGCGGAACAACGCATGGCCGACCTTGTCCTCCAGGCGACGGATCTGCTGGCTCAGCGGGGGCTGCGCGATGCCCAGGCGGGCGGCCGCGTGGCCGAAGTGCAGTTCGTCGGCGAGCACGACGAAGGCGTGCAGCTGCGGGAGGGGGATGTCGGGGCGCTCCATACGCCCAGAGATATCAGGTCATCCGCTGATGAGTATTAGACGTATCGGTGCGGGCCGCCTAGCGTTCGGCGCATGACAGAGAGACGTGCGATCCTCAGCGGTTCGACCTTCGAGGAACAGATCGGCTACGCCCGGGCCGTGGTGGACGGCGACTGGGTACACGTGTCCGGGACGACCGGCTTCGACTACACCACCATGACGATCTCCGACGACGTGGTGGAGCAGGCCGAGCAGTGCCTGCGCAACATCGAGGCCGCCCTGGCCGAGGCGGAATGCACCTTCGCCGATGTGGTGCGGGTGCGCTACCTGCTGCCCGACCGCGAGGACTTCGAGCCCTGCTGGCCCGTCCTGCGCCGCTGTTTCGGCGACGTGCGGCCGGCCGCCACGATGCTGATGTGCGGTCTCTCCGACCCTCGCATGAAGATCGAGATCGAGGTGTACGCGCGGCGGGCCGCCGCGTCACCCGCCTGATCCGCCCGGGCGCCACCGGTGCTTCCGCGCCGTGACGGACCGCCGGCCGAGCGGGTTCTCCCAGCTCCCGCGCACGGTTGCCGTAATGTCCCGACCGTTCTCGTTGGTCCCGGACATGGCGCGCCGTCAGATCAACAATGGGTAACGGAAAGGGATATGCCGGGCAGAATCCTTTCCTCCGCTCCGCTCTCCTGGGATCTTGCGTCCACCCCACACAACACAGGGCCCGGTCGGCGCCACCCGCGCCTCCGGGTCATCGGAGGACGCATTGTTTTCCCACATATCGAGTCGGCTGAGACTCCCGGTCGCGATCGCCGTCGTCGTCGGCGCCACCGTGGCCGTCGCCGCCCCCGCCCAGGCCGACGGCCGGGCCGTGAACGGCATCGAGCCGCAGGCCACCGCCCAGGCCGAGGGGCGGGCCGCCACCGGCGCCCGCACCCAGGCCACCACCGGCGCGAAGGCCGCCGAGTCTTCCCGGACCTCCGCCGCCTCGGCGGCCGGCACGGCGGCCTGGGCCGCCGGCACCCGCGCGTACCTCGTCATCACGACGCCCGGTGACACCACCGCCGTACGCTCGGCCGTCGCCTCCAACGGCGGCACCGTCTTCGCCTCGTACGACGCCATCGGCGTCATCGTCGCGCACTCCACCTCCGCCTCCTTCGCCGCCACGATGCGCGGCGTCACCGGCGTCCAGCAGGTCGGCGCGACCCGTACCTCCGACGTGCCCGCCGACGCGTACAACCCGGCGCTGCCCGCCAACCCCTCGCAGGCGACCACGACGCTGACCGAGTCCAACCGCTGGGACATGACCCAGATCAAGGCCGACCAGGCCTGGGCCGTCACCACCGGCTCCGCCACCGTCAAGGTCGGCGTCCTGGACACCGGCGTCGACGACCAGCACCAGGACATCGCGCCGAACTTCAACGCCGCCGACTCCGTCTCCTGCGCCTACGGCAAGGCGGACACCCGCGCCGGCGCCTGGCGTGACGTCGGCACCCACGGCACGCACGTCGCCGGCACCGTCGCCGCGGCCAAGAACGGCAAGGGCGTCATCGGCGTCGCCCCCGGCGTGAAGATCTCCTCCGTGCGCATCGCCGAGCCCACCAGCAGCCTGTTCTTCGCGGAGAACACGATCTGCGGCTTCATGTGGGCGGGTGACCACGGCTTCAAGGTCACCAACAACAGCTATTACACGGACCCGTGGCAGTTCAACTGCCCGGACAACGTCGACCAGGCCGCCATCATCGAGGGCGTCCGCCGCGCCCAGGCCTACGCCGAGTCCAAGGGCTCGCTCCAGGTCGCCGCGGCCGGCAACTCGAACTACGACCTGGCCAACAAGACGACCGACAGCGAGTCCCCCAACGACTCCACGCCCGTCACCCGCACCATCACCAACGCCTGCATCGACATCCCGACCGAGCTCCCGGGCGTCGTGACGGTCTCCGCGCAGGCGAGCGGCGGCGCGAAGGCCTCGTACTCCAACTTCGGCAACGGCGTCATCGACATCACCGCCCCCGGCGGCGACGGCGCGACCGGCGTCTACTCGACGCTGCCCGGCGGCAAGTACGGCTCCATGAGCGGTACGTCGATGGCCTCGCCGCACGTGACCGGCGTGGCCGCGCTCATCGCGAGCACCAACCCGACGTTCACCCCGGCGGACATCCGTAACGCCCTCGCCACCCAGGCCACCGACAAGGCCTGCCCGTCCGACAGCCGTTGCACCGGCACCACGACGAAGAACGGCTTCTTCGGCGAGGGCCAGGTCGACGCCCTGAAGGCGGTCAGCGGTACCACCCCGCCGCCCACCGGCCCGTACTTCGAGAACCTCACCGACGTCGCCATCACGGACAACGCGACCGTCGAGAGCGCCATCACCGTCACCGGCGTGACCGGCAACGCCCCGGCGACCCTCAAGGTCGGCGTCGACATCAAGCACACCTACCGCGGCGACCTCGTGCTCTCGCTCGTCGCACCGGACGGCACCGTGTACCCGCTGGAGGACTTCACCAACAGCGACAGCGCGGACGACGTGCTGAAGACCTACACGGTCAACGCCTCCGCCGAGACGGCCAACGGGACGTGGAAGCTGCGCGTCCAGGACATCGCGAGCCAGGACACGGGCCGCATCGACGCCTGGAACCTCACCTTCTGATCCCCCCGCTCACAGCAGCGCCGAGCCCCCGGGAGAAACCTCCCGGGGGCTCGTTCGTGCCAGGTCCCGGGCTCGTCGACCGCCGGCGGGCAGGGTGGTAAGCGGGTGGCTTGCACCAGGAGCGGGCCGGTAACGTGCGCGATCACGCGCAGCGCCTGCCGAGCGACAGGGGGCAGAGCGACAAGGGGCGGGGAGACAGGGGGGGGGACAAGTGGTGGGGAGACAAGTGGCGGGAAGACAAGGGGCGGGGAGACAAGGGGTGGGGACGGGAACCGGGATACCGGAAGGGACCACGGCGGAAGGAATCACGCCGGAGGGGAGCACGCCGGAGGGGACCACGGCGGCGGCGGTCGGCACGATCCCGCCGGAAGGTGCGGCAGGCCGGACGACGGAGGCCTGCCCCGCGTGCGGCGAACCCGTCCCCGTCGACCCGCGCTTCGTCACCTGGTGCGCCGCCTGCGACTGGAACGTCGACCCGGCCGACGGTGATCCCGGTCCCGACCCGGAACCCGCCCGCGTCGAGCGGCTGCGGCGGGCCATGGCGCACCGGTACGGCGAGCAGCTCTTCGCCGGCCTCGTGCAGGAGCCCGCGTCCGGTTCCGGCGCGCCGCCCAGGCCGGGCGCCGCCGGCGTGCTGGCGACGGCCCTTGCCCTGGCCGTCCACGCGCTCACCCTCGTCGTCGCCTTCCTGGGCCTGTGGTTCCTGATCGCGGGCTGGGGGGAAGGCGCCCAGCCCGTCATCGGTGTGCTGCTGCTCGCGCTCGCCTTCCTCCTGCGGCCCCGGTTCGGACGCCTCGACAGGCGCCGGGCAGAACTGCCCCTGCTCGAAAGGGCCGACGCACCCCAGCTCTTCGCGCTCCTCGACGACATCGCCGCGGCGGTGGGGACCAGGGGCGTCGACGTCGTGGCGCTCGACGGGGACATGAACGCCGGCGTCACCGCGTACGGCATCCGACGACGCCGTCTGCTGCACCTCGGCATGAGCCTGTGGGCCGTCCTCACCCCGCAGGAGCGGGTCGCGCTCCTCGCATGAATTCGGCCACTACGCGCACGGCGACACCCGGCACTCCCTCCTGGTCAGCAGCGCGTTGAACTCCCTCACCACCTGGCTGTACATGCTCCTGCCGAGCGGGGGCCGCTCCCTCCTGGACACGTTCTCCAACCTGCTCACCGCGCTCCCGCGCTGGGGCGTGTACGGCCTGATCCTGCTCCTGGACCAGGCGACCCTGCGGAACTCGCAGCGCGCCGAGTACCTCGCCGACGGTGCCGCCGCCCGTCTCGCCGGACGCGATGCCGCGGCCGGCGTGATGGAACGGCTCCTCGCGGCGAGGAGCGCCGAGACGGCGCTGCGCCGCGAAGTCGTCGCCACCCGCACGCGGACCGGCGGCCCGGCCCGCCGCGACACACCGGCGGGGCGGCGCGAAGAGGCGGCAGGCGTCCTGTGGGAGCGCGTCGCGGCCGAGGTCCGTCGCGTTCCCGCCCACGAGTACGAGCGCCTGCGGCGCGTCGCCGCACGGCGAGGTCACTGCGTCGACTCCACCCATCCGCCTACCCACCTGCGGATCCGGCACATCGCCCGGACGCCGGCGCGGGAGCCGGGTCTCGAGCTCGGTCCGGAGCGGGCCGCCGCGGTGGACACCGAGCTGGAGCAGCCGGGCCGGACCGTGGCCCGGCTGCTCCTGCGCGACGGCGCCGCCTGATCACCCACCGGGCCTACGCCGTCACCTCCTCCACGGTGATGGCCCGTACGGGACAGGCGCGGGGGGGCCCCCCGAACCACAGGACGCCCCCCCCCTTTTCCCCGCCCCCCCCCACCCTTTCCCAAACGTCCTTCTCCCTGGTGCAAAAAACCGGGGAGAACCAAGGCCACCCGTCCCCGCCCACGCTCCCCCCCCCTCGGGGTTGGTCCCTGGGAGCGGAACGGGGTGTCCGCCCTCAGAGCCAGGCCCCCCCCCCGCGCCGTTCTCACGGCCCGCGACGACCGTGCCGAAGCCGTCGTCGTCCTGGGTGAAGACGTCGGGGGAGACCAGGGCACACTGGCCGGCGCCGATGCAGACGTCCGTGTCGATGGAGATGCGCATCATCGGCCCCTCACCATGCCACGGGGAGTTCGAGCATCCCCTGGATCGTGTCCCCGGGCTTGAACGGGATCTCCTCGGCGGGTGCCGCGAGCCGCAGCCCCGGCAGCCTGCGCAGCAGCGTCCCGAGCGCGATCTCCAGCTCCGCGCGGGCCAGGTTCTGCCCCAGGCACTGGTGGATCCCGTAGCCGAACGCCAGGTGGTGCCGCGCCGAGCGCACCCAGTCCAGGCTGTCCGGATCGGCGTAGGTCCCCGCGTCACGGTTGATCAGGGAGGTCGAGAACACCACGCCCTCGCCCGCCCGGATCACCACCCCGCCGACCTCGACGTCCTCGCGCGCGACCCGCAGCATCCCGTCCGCGATCGACAGGAACCGCAGCAGCTCCTCCACCGCCTCCGGCAGGATTCCCGGATCGGCGCGCAGCTCCGCGAGGCGCTCGGGATGACGGAGCAGCGTGTAGGTGCCGAGCGAGATCATGTTCGCCGTGGTCTCGTGCCCCGCGATCAGCAGGATGCTCGCCAGCTGCACCAGCTCCTCGCGGTCGGGCCTCCCGTCCCGCAGCTGCCGGGCGACGAGGTCGTCGAGCACGCCCTCGCCCTGTCCGCCGCGCTTGCCGTCGATCAGGTCGCCGAGATAGCCCTCGAGCCGCGCCAGCGCGTCCTCGGTGTCCTCGCTCGTCGGCCCGCGCAGCAGCCGCCGGGACTGCTCCTCGAAGAAGTCGTGGTCCTCGTACGGCACGCCGAGGAGGTCGCAGATGACGATCGAGGGCACGGGCAGCGCGAACGCGCTCACCAGCTCGGCCGGTGGTCCCGCCGCCTCCATGTCGTCGACGAGCCGGTCCACGGTCGCCTGGATGCGCGGCCGCAGACCCTCGATGCGCTTGACGGTGAAGCTCGGGATCAGCATCCGCCGCTGGGTGTTGTGCTCGGGGTCGTCCCATCCCAGCAGCGCGGCCCGGCGCCGCCTGCGCACGCCGGCGGCGCGCTCCGTCGGGATCGGGAAGGCGGGATGGGTGGAGTCGGTGGAGAGCCGCTGGTCCGCGAGGAGCGCACGGGCGGCCTGGTGGCCGGAGACGAACCACACCTGCCGTCCGTCCCACAGGGTCACACGGGACAACGGGCGTTCGTCGCGGAGCGGGTCGTAGGCGGTGGGCGGGTGGTAGGGGCACGTTCGGTTCTGGGGGAAGGCCACGACTTCGGTCATGGGGGGCCTCGCAGACGGCGGTGGTCGGTCGTCGGTCACGGGCCGGCTGTCACCGGTCACGGGTCGGCCGTTCGTCGGTCTCGGTCTCGGTCGGTCGTCGGTAGTCGGTAGTCGGTCGCCGGGTTCCGAAGACGGCTGACCCCTCCACTACATGCCTCAGGCATCTATCCGGTCTACACGTAGTTCGGCCAAACCACCGGAACGGGTAACTCCGTCGGAGGGACGGAAACCGGTTTCGGCCAGGACGCCGCCGCCCTACGCTTCGGCCCATGTCGGAGCCTCTCACCCAGCCCCTCGCCGATCCCCTGTCGCAGTCCCTCGCCCAGCCCCTCTCGCAGCCCCGGCCGGAGTCCCTCGCGCGACCCCGCTCGGACGGGCGGACGATGCTCGTCTTCCCGTCAGACCCCCTGCGCCCGCGCCGCCCCGACCCGCACTACGCGGAAGAGGCGCGGCAGGCCGAGAACCTCGGCGGCGGGTACGCGGTCGTCGACCACGACGCGCTGCTCGCCGGAGACGCGCGGGAGGCGGTACGGCGGGTCCCGGCCGGACCGGAACCGCTCTGGTACCGGGGCTGGATGATGCCCCGGACGGCGTACGCGGCGATGGAGGCGGCGCTCGCCGAGCGCGGCCGCACGCTGCTCACTCCGTCCCGTGACTACGCCCGCGCCCATGAGCTGCCCGGCTGGTACGCGACCTTCGCCGGCCTCACCCCGCCGAGCACCTGGATCCCGGGCACGGGGATGCCGCAGGACGCGGCACTCGCGGCGGCGGCCGCCGGACTCGGCGGCCGCGGCCCGGCCGTGGTCAAGGACTACGTGAAGTCCCGCAAGCACGAATGGGCGCAGGCCTGTTTCGTGCCCGACCTCGCCGACGCGGCCGGTCTGCGACGGGTGGTCGGGCGGTTCGTCGAGCTGCAGGGTGAGTTCCTGGCGGGCGGGGTGGTGCTGCGCCGCTTCGAGCGGTACGTGCGCGACGCCGACGGCCGCGCCGAGGAGGCCCGGGTCTGGTGGCTCGACGGACGGCCGGTCTTCGTCGGCTCGCACCCGGACACGCCACTGGTCCGCCCCGCCCCCGACCTGTCGGCCGTACGACCGCTGGTCCGTGCACTCGGCTGCCGCTTCGTCACCACCGACCTGGCCCGCCTCGCCGGCACCGGCGCCTGGCAGGTCGTGGAGGTCGGCGACGGGCAGGTCAGCGACCTGCCGCGAGGCGCGGAGGCGACGAGCCTGTTCGCCGCCCTGCTGGGCAGCGGCGCCGAAGCCGGCGCCAAGGCCGGCGCCGAGGTCCCCACCGCGGCCGGCAGCGAAGCCGGCACCGCGGCCGGCACGGGCTTCGACCCCGGGGGCCAGGGTCCGGTCCTGGGCAGTGACCCCGATCGGGGCGGCGGCGCGCCGGTGGCGTGATCAGGGTCAGTTCGCCGCGGTCTTGAGGAGCGTGGCGATCCGCTCCTCGACGGCCGGGCCGAGGCCGGTGAGGGCGAACTCGGTCGGCCACATGACGCCGTCGTCCAGGCCGGCGACGTCGCTGAAGCCCAGGGTGGCGTACCGGGCCTTGAACTTCGACGCCGGCTTGAAGAAGCACAGCACCTTGCCGTCCTTGGCGTAGGCGGGCATGCCGTACCAGAGTCTCGGCGCGAGCTCCGGCGTGGTGGCCTTGACCAGGGCGTGGACCTTCTCGCCGAGGACGCGGTCCGCCTCCGGCATCTCGGCGATCTTGGCGACGACCTCGGCCTCCGCCGCGGCCGCCTTGTCCGCGGCCGAACCGGCGCGCGAGGCCGCCCGCACCTCCTTGGCGCGGGCCTTCATGGCGCTGCGCTCCTCGGCGGTGAACCCGTCGGCCTCGGCGTCGGTCGTCCTGGTGCTGCGGGTGGTCTTCTTCGCGGTCATGGCTGAACTACTCCTTGTGCGCCGGCTGTTCGAGCTCTTGCTGACTGATCTCCATGCTAGGGAGGACATGCGGCCGGAGGCTTCTCCGAAACTGATCGGATTCGGAGGACCAGGGGCCAGGGACCGGGGATCCGCATCCGGGCCCGGATCCAGGAGCGGGCGGGTCAGTCGGGGAGGCGTACCGCCGTACCGAGGATGTGGGTCGCGGCCGGCGAGGGGACGCGGGTCTCGGGGAACGGAAAGGTGTCGATCGAGGCGAGGGAGAAGCCCGCGGACGTGATCGCCGCGCGCGTGTCGCGTCCGGTGTGGCAGCCGCCCGCCAGCAGGGGCCAGACCGTGGCGTCGAGGACGCGCTGGACGCGGCGCATGCCGGGCGACTCGGCCCGCACGTGCTCGAAGAAGCGGAGCTCCCCGCCGGGCCGCAGCACGCGACGGAGCTCGGAGAGCGCGGCACCCGGATCGGTCACCGAGCACAGGGTGAGGCAGACGACCGCCGCGTCGTACGAGGCGTCCGGCGCGGCCAGCTCCTCGGCGATCCCGGCGGTGACCTCCACCGGGACCGGTGCCGTACGGGCGGCCTCGCGGGCCAGCGCGCGGAGCCGGGGTTCCGGCTCGACGGCGAGCACCCGCCGTACGCCGGGCGGATAGTGGCCGAAGTTCAGCCCGTTCCCGGCCCCGACCTCGACGACGTCACCCGTGAGTCCGGCCAGCAGCCGTCGACGGTGCTCGGCGGCCCCGGCCCTGTCGAGGGCGGGCCCGGCGACCTTGGCGTAGAACCGCGCGAAGACCGGATGCGACCGGGCCCCGGCGAACCCGCTGCTCGGTCCGGTCATGATCTCCGCCTTCCTCGGCCTCACGCCGCCCTCCTCGGCCTCACGCCTCACACCTCACGATAGGGCGCGACGGATGGGTTCGCGGCATGGCTGACGCAGCACACGCCGACTGGCGAGGCGATCGGTCACGAGCTGGACCGGCTCGTCCGCACGGACTGACGGGGCGGACGTCCTGAGCGCGGCCGGGCGGCCGTGTCGTCAACTGCGCCTCGGCTCCGTGGTGTTGACGCTTGGTCTGGACCAATCTACGGTCGAGGTTGACGGGGTCGGACCAGACGCCCCGCCTCCGGCCCCGCGCTCGCCCATGCTCAGGACCATCCCCCCACGTCCCAAGGAGCACGCATGCCAGGTCATCGGATCGCCCACGCCCTCGGAGCGGGACTCGCCGGCCTGCTCGCCGCCGTCACCGCCCTCACGGCCCCCGCCGCCGCTGCCGGCAGCGGCGCCCAGCCCGCCGGGACCGTCGCGGAGACCTGTGCCCTCAAGCCCAGGCCCGCCGGAAAGGTGCTCCAGGGCTACTGGGAGAACTGGGACGGCGCCGCCAACGGCGTCCACCCGCCCTTCGGCTGGGCCCCCATCGACGACCCGCGCTTCGCCGCCCACGGCTACAACGTCATCAACGCCGCCTTCCCCGTCATCCGCTCCGACGGCACGGTGCTCTGGGAGGACGGCATGGACAGCACCGTCCGCGTCCCCACCCCCACGGAGATGTGCCGCGCCAAGGCGGCCGGAGCCACCGTCCTCCTGTCCATCGGCGGCGCCGCCGCCGGCATCGACCTCAGCTCCCGGGCCGTCGCCGACCGCTTCATCGAGACGGTCGTGCCGATCCTGAAGACGTACAACTTCGACGGCATCGACATCGACATCGAGACCGGCCTCGTCGGCAGCGGCAGCATCGGCACCCTGTCCGCCTCGCAGGCGAACCTCGTGCACATCATCGACGGCGTCCTCGCCCGCATGCCCGCCGGCTTCGGCCTGACGATGGCCCCGGAGACGGCGTACGTCACCGGCGGCAGCGTCGCCTACGGCTCGATCTGGGGCGCCTACCTCCCGATCGTCAAGAAGTACGCCGACAACGGCCGCCTGTGGTGGCTCAACATGCAGTACTACAACGGCAGCATGTACGGCTGCTCCGGCGACTCCTACTCCGCCGGCACCGTCACCGGCTTCGTCGCCCAGACCGACTGCCTCAACCGCGGCCTGGTCGTCCAGGGCACCACGATCCGCGTCCCGTACGACAAGCAGGTACCCGGCCTCCCCGCCCAGCCCGGCGCGGGCGGCGGCTACATGGCCCCGTCAGCCGTGGCCCAGGCCTGGACCCACTACGCCGGCGCCCTCAAGGGCCTGATGACCTGGTCCGCCAACTGGGACGGCTCGAAGAACTGGACCTTCGGCGACAACGTCAAGGCCCTCCAGGGCCGTTGACCTTCCGTGGCGGGCGACGGCGAGCCGCCGGCGCCCGCCCGTCGCGTTCAGATGCCGACCACCGAGCCCTTCGCGGAAACCTCGTAGACCAGCGTGACCGTGCGCCGGCCACCCGGCGGAAGCGCCACGTCCCAGCGGACGATGCCGTCCGCGTCGAGGACGTCGGGCGCGGGGGAGGAGGCCTCCTTGCGGAGCCGTACCTGCACCGCCGACACCTCCGAGACGGGTATCCGCTCCCGGACGACGACCACGCGCTCGCCCTGCTCGCCGGGAGCGGAGAAGCGCGACAGATGGAGCCGGACGGTGCGGGTGACCACGGTCCGCTGGGCGAGCCCCGTGGTGTCGCGGGCCTCCTCGGTCCCGCGGACCACCCGGAGGTCGTCCCGGCTGCCGAAGGCCAGCTCGACGGGCGCGCCCGGAGCCGTGAAGTCCAGCGTGCCGCGTCCGACGAAGCCGCCGCCGCGGATCAGGTCCACCGGCCCCGCGAGCAGCGCGTGCCCGGACCGGTTGTCGAACCGCGCCACCTGCGTGACCAGCGGCGACAGCTCGGGCGAGCACGCGTACTCGCTGCGCACCGAGGTGGTGAACGCCGACAGCGGCACCCGGTGCGCGCGGCCGTCACCGGGGACGCGTACCGGCACCGGAGCGGTCAGCACCCGCGCCTCGCCGCCGTCGTCCACGCCCGGCAGCCCGAGCACGGGCAGCGGACCGAGCGCGGAGGTCTTCTCCTCGCGCAGCTCGACCGCGATCGTCCGGCGCTCCTCCGCAGTGCGGTCCTTGAGCGTCAGCCGGTCCTCGGCCAGCCGCGGCGGATCGGTGGCCAGCGACGACCTGGCGGTCGACAGCGTGAGCCGTGCGTCCGACCAGTCCTCGCCGGTGCGCTGCCACACCACGGCCTCGGTCTCCAGCGTCAGCGAGCCCCCGTCGAGCACGGCACGGTAGGCGGGCCGCCACAGCGCGCACGGGGTGAGATGCCCGAGACGCAGCCGCGCCGGACCGGCGACGGCGGACTCCACCGTCAGCTCGATATGGCCGACCAGCTCGGCGGGCTCCTCCTCCGACCCGCACAAGGCCTGCTCGGTCTCGGCGAGTTCCGTGCCGAGCGTCGCCAGCCGGGCCTCCAGGGCCCGCAGTTCCTCGCCGTACGTGTCGCGTTCCGCGTCCACCCGGTCGAGTTCGCGGGCCCAGCGCGACGTGTCGGTCTCACCCGTCCCGGCGCCCTCGCCGATCTCCCGCAGCAGGTCGGCGGCGAGCCGGCCGAGCAGGTCGAGCCGGGTCTTCAGCCGGTCCCGGCGCCGCTCCCCGTCGGAGCGCTCCTCCTCCAGGGCGTGGACGCGTGCGCGCAGCGCGGAGTCGTCGGCGGAAGGACCGGGCGTGGACGGCTGCCGGCTGCGGACGATCCGCACGTCCAGCACGCTCACCGGATGATCCGCCGTCAGCTCGGTGTGCAGCGTGCGGTCGACGGCCAGCGCGCTGACCGGCCCGAGCCGCAGCCGCCGTACGCCCGCCTCCAGGTCGAGCACGGCGGTGCGCTCGACGTGGGCCCGGTCCTCCAGACAGGTGACGGAGGTGACGGGAAGCGCGACCGGAGGGGACGCCGGTGGCTCGGAGACCGCGTCGGCCGGGGCCGGAGTGTTCTTCGGGGCCGTGGTCATGGGTGTGTCAGCTCCTGCGGTTGCCGTCGACCAGGGCCTTGCCGGCCGGGATGCGGATCTCGTAGCCGCCGTCGAGGACGGCGGTGCCGCCGGCGGGCAGCGCGACCCGCCAGACGCGGGTGCCGGCGGCGTGGTGCTCCGCCCCCTCCGGCCCCTCCTGCCCCGGGGAACCCGGCGGCTCCTGCGGCCGTCCGGAGTCGTCCTTCCTGCCGGCACCGGCACCGGCACCGTCCTCCGGAGCCGTCCAGTCGGCCCGCTCCTCGATCCTGACGTCCGCCTCGGAGGTGACCGGCACCCGCTCGCGCACCTCGACGGTGACGGGCCGGGCCAGCGTGTTAACCAGCTCGACGTGGACCCGGTGGTCCAGCACGGTCGTGCCGCCGCGCAGACCCGCCGTCGACTCGTGCAGGTTCGTGCGCCGGGTGACCCGGATGCCCTCGGCCGGTCCGAGCCCCACGCGCCGTACCGCGCCCGGGGCGAGCGTCGGCAGCCCGGCGGTCAGCAGGAACTCGCCGTCGACGGTGACCTCCACGGGACCTGCGAGCAGCGCCTGACCGGACGTGTTGGACAGCACGAGCGTCGCGTAGACGGTCTGCTCCACGGACGGCACGGTCAGGTACTCGGTGCGCAGACCGACGGCGACCTCGCCGACGGTGACGGTGTGCCAGGTGCCGTCCGACGGGATGTCGGCGCGGGCGGCCGCGTCGAAGCGGTGGTCGAAGGAACCGGCCGACTCCCGTGGCCGCACGGCATGCCGGGGCAGCGGCAGCGCGCCGACCGTCTCGGCACGGCGCCAGTGCTGCTCCGCCACCACGTCGGAGGAGGCGCCGGGGAACAGCCGTCCCCGGCGCTCGCCCTTCTCGTCCGGGCCGCACAGCACGAGGGCGGTGTAGTCGAGTTCGTCACCGCTCGGCCGAGGCGGACCGGACACCGGCTCCGCGGGCGCGGACCGCGCGGCCTCCGCTCCTGCCAGGACCGACCCTCCCGTCGGAGGCGGCGGCGGTGGCCCGGCCATGCCGGGGGCGGCGGGCATCATCGGCGCGGGCGCGGGGGCGAACGCCGGTGCGGAAGCGGGTGCCGCCGCCCGGCCGCGCGGCGCACCGCGTACGACCTCGGGCGCCGCGCCGTACGCCGCCCCGGGAGCCTGCGGTACCGGCGCCGGCGCCGGCATCGACGGCGGAGGCAGCGGAGGGGACGGTACGGGAGCGGGGGAGGGCCCGACGGCCCTCGGTCCCGCCGCCGCGGCGGACCCGGCGGCCGTACGCGGCCGGCGCAGCCGCCCGGCCTGGGCGTCGTACGAGGTGAACAGATCGGCGAGCCCCGGTGGAGGCTCGCGCCAGCCCGCAGGCGCGGGCGCGGGCTGACTCCGCCCGATCCGGAGCGAGCCGAGGCGCGGCAGATCGGTACGGCGGCGCAGATCCGCGGTGGCCAGCGCGACCCGCACCCCGGTCCAGTCCTCACCGGTGCGCTGGGCGACCGAGGCGCGCAGCACCAGCCGGCCGTCGCCGTCCTGCCGACGACAGGACAGGCGGTACGCGGGCACCCAGACCGCGCCGGCCACGCCGTACTCCAGCTCCAGCTCCACGACGTCGCCGTCCTCGCCGGGCGCGCCGTCGAGCGTGACGACCGCGCACACGGTGGTGGCCACGCGCGCGGACGGCCGGGCGGTGGAGGCCCGGCCGAACCTGTCCTCGGCGACGGACAGCTCGTGCTCCAGGTCCCGCAGCGCCAGGTCGAGCTCGGCGAGGCGCGCGTGCAGCCCGGTGAGCCGCTCGTCGACGAACCCGGCGAGTTCCAGCCACGCCTCGACCGGTGTGGTCCGGTGCGGCGGGTCGTCACGCCTGCGCGGCGGCGGCACCGGACGCAGGGCCGCGACCTCGTCGATCAGCGCCAGCTGTCGCTGCCGGCGCGCCCGCGCCGCGGCGCATTCCTCGCGCAGTCGCTCGACCTCGCGCAGCAGCGCGTCCCGGTCGCCGTCGTCGGCCGGCTCGGCCTCCGTCTCGATCCGCGCCTCGGTGACGCGTACGCCCGAACCGCCGAGCACCCGGGCCCGAAGGGAACCCGCGTCCACGGTCCGCGGCAGCCCCGTCACCCGGACCCGCCCGTCCGACGGCACGACGCCCCGTGCCAGTCGCGTGCACAGCGCCCCCTGCGCGTACACCACGACCCCGTCGAGAACCGACTCCCACCTCTGGTCCGCCCCCGCCACCATGCCCCCCTGCGCCGTGCCCGCACTCGTACTCGTACTCGTACTCGTGATGGTCTTCGTGGCCGAAGCCTACGGGCCGGGACCGACAACAAGAACGTCGCGGGAAGAAGTCGAAGGAATTCCGTGCGCCGATGTCGAGAACGCGGGTCCGGCTCCGTCCCCGGGGTGAACGCGACCACAATGGGTCGCACCAGCACGAGGAGAACGCCATGGCCAAGTACCTGCTCCTGAAGCACTACCGCGGCGCCCCGGCCCCGGTCAACGACGTGCCCATGGACCAGTGGACGCCCGAGGAGATCTCGGCGCACATGCAGTACATGCACGACTTCGCCGCCCGGCTCGAGAAGACCGGTGAGTACGTCGACGGGCAGGCGCTCGCACCCGAGGGCACCTTCGTCCGCTACGACGGCGAAGGGCGCCCGCCGGTCACCGACGGCCCGTTCGCCGAGACCAAGGACCTCATCGCCGGCTGGATGGTGATCGACGTCGACAGCTACGAGCGCGCCGTCGAGCTGGCCGGGGAGCTGTCGGCCGCCCCCGGCGCCGGCGGCAGGCCGATCCACGAGTGGCTCGAGCTGCGCCCCTTCCTCTCCGCGCGGCCCACCATCACGGAGTGACCTCCCCGATGAACGAGGCGCTGCTCAGGAGCCTCACGCCCAGCGTGCTCGGGATCCTCGTCCGCCGCGGAGCAGACTTCGCGGCGGCCGAGGACGCCGTCCAGGACGCACTCGTCGAGGCGCTCCGCGTCTGGCAGGCCGAACCGCCACGGGACCCCAAGGGCTGGCTGGTCACCGTCGCATGGCGCAAGTTCCTCGATGCGACCCGCGCCGACACCGCCCGGCGCCGCCGCGAGGACCTCCTCACCGAGGAGCCGGCACCCGGACCCGTGCCCGCCGCGGACGACACGCTCCGGCTCTACTTCCTCTGCGCACACCCGTCCCTGACGCCCTCGTCCGCCGTCGCCCTCACGCTGCGCGCCGTCGGCGGGCTGACCACCCGCCAGATCGCCCAGGCCTACCTGGTGCCCGAGGCCACCATGGCCCAGCGCATCAGCCGCGCCAAACGCACCGTCTCCGGCGTACGGCTGGACACGCCCGGCGACGTGGCCACCGTGCTGCGCGTCCTCTACCTGGTCTTCAACGAGGGCTACTCCGGCGACGTCGACCTCGCCGCCGAGGCCATCCGGCTCACCCGGCAGCTCGCCGCCGCCGTCGACCACCCCGAGGTGTCCGGGCTGCTCGCCCTCATGCTGCTCCACCACGCCCGGCGCGCCACCCGGACCGCGCCCGACGGCAGCCTGGTGCCGCTCGCCGAGCAGGACCGGAGCCGGTGGGACACCGCGTCGATCACCGAGGGCGTCGAGGTCCTGCAGGCGGCCCTGGCCCGCGACCGGCTCGGCGAGTTCCAGTGCCAGGCCGCCATCGCCGCACTCCACGCCGACGCGCCCACCGCCCAGGAGACCGACTGGGTGCAGATCGTCGAGTGGTACGACGAACTCCTCGGCCTGACCGACAGCCCCGTCGTGCGGCTCAATCGCGCGGTGGCCGTCGGCGAGGCGGACGGGCCGCGGGCGGGCCTGGCGGCGCTCGCGGAACTCGACGGCTCGCTGCCCCGGTACGCGGCGGTCGCGGCGTACCTCCACGAGCGCGACGGCGACCTGGCGACGGCGGCCCGGCTCTACGCCGACGCGGCCGGCAAGGCCACCAACCTCGCCGAACGCGACCACCTCACCCGGCAGGCGGCCCGCCTCAACGCCCGTCTCCGGAGCTGACGGAGTCACTCCGAAGCGCCCCCGGTGCCGGTGCGCTGCTTCCGGGGCGCCCAGTCCGCCGCCGGCCAGTGGTACGGGTCGAAGCCGTCCGGAAGTCGGCCGCAGGGGGCGTACGTGCTCAAGACGTAGGTCCCCGTGGGTTCGTACCAGCCCACGTCCACCTTGTCGCCGGTCCCCGGGTGCTCGAACCGGAATCCAGGGTCGGAGAGGTCCTCGCTCGTGAGCTTCCAGCCCTCGCGCTCCAGGCGGCGCCGGGTCCGCTCCTGCGCGGCACGGGCGGTGCCCTCCGCCACGCCGGTGACCCGCCAGGACAGCTCGAAGCTGCGCACGTCGCGGCGCCCCCGGTCGATGTGCGCGAAGGACCGCAGGCCGCGGTTGTAGCAGGTGCCCGTCTCCACACGGGAGTACGGTTCCGCCTCCCCGGGCAGCGCGGCTTCGGCGTACGCCCACTGCGCTTGGGCCTTGAGCCGTGCGGCGACCCGGTCGGGATCGGCCGCGGGGTACGGCGGTCCGTTCCACAGCCTCTCACCGGCGATGCCCGCGCCCACGACGAGCAGGCCGCACAGGAACCACAGGGTCACGCGGGCGGAGGTCGGGCGATCGCCCCGTACGAAGATCATGGCCAGGAGCGTAGGAGCCACGGGCCGAGGCCCGCGTCGGTGCGGATACTCAGATCAGGAATGAGTGCGGGATGCGTGAAGGATGAGTCGCGTACCGGCCTCTCCCGTCGTCCTGCGCGCACCCTGACCGGCCGCCGGCCGAGGCGAATCCCCCTCAGGGAGCAGTGGCGGACTACCGCGGCCGCGGTATCCGCGCCGCACCTGCCACAGCCGCGGCAGCGCGAAGTGTCCGCGCCTGCCGGACGACCGGCGACCGGCCCGGCGGGCACCATCGGCACCAGTCGAGCGCGCCCCGCGCCCGGCGGCCGTACGAGAAGGAGCGCCCCATGGCCACCGACCAGCTGCTCGCCGCGAGCGTCTACACCTTCAGCCTCGGACGCGTCGGTTCCTCCGTGGGCGCGATCATCGGCCTCGCCGGCGTGATCCTCGCGTGGCGTGCCCTGAGGCGCCCGGCCGGCCGTCCCGGCGCCCTGCCCGCCATCGCGGCGGGTGTCGTCGGCCTCGTCCTCGGCGGACTGGTCGCGGCCACCGCCGACGGCGGCCTCGGCACCGGAAACGGCCTGGGCGGCGCCTACGTCGCCCTCCTCGTGGGCCTGCTCGCCACGGTCCTCGGCGGCCGGGCCCTGTCCCGCGCCCGCGCCGCCGCCCGGCGTACGGGCTGAACGGCGTACGACACCAGGGTCTGTCCGGGCGACCCGGCCGTGATCCGCCGGACAGACCCTGAGCCGCCGCGTCAGGAAGCGGCGCCGCCGACCGAGTCGAGCAGCCGGACCTCCTGCTCCGTCAGCCGGATGGCGCCCGCCGCCACGTTGGCGGCGAGGTGGTCCGGGTTGCCCGTCCCGGGGATGGGCAGCACATGGGCGCCCTGGCGCAGGCTCCACGCGAGCCGTACCTGCGCCGGCGAGGCGCCGTGCGCGCCGGCGACGGCGAGGACCTCGTCGTGCTCCGCCTGGACGGCACCGGCCTCGCGCCCCTGTCCGGCGATGGAGAAGAAGGGCACGAACGCGATGCCGTGCTCCGCGCAGGCCGCGAGCATCTCCCGCCCGCTCCGCGAGCCGATCCCGAAGGCGTTCTGCACGCACACCACCGGTGCGATCGCCCGTGCCTGGGCCAGGTGTTCGGGCCGGGCGTTGGAGATGCCGAGGTGCCGGACGAGCCCGGCGTCGCGCAGCTCGGCGAGGGCCCCGAAGTGCTCGCTGACGGAGGACTGGCCCATGATGCGCAGGTTCACCACGTCGAGGTGGTCACGGCCGAGCTGGCGCAGGTTCTCCTCGACCTGTCCGCGCAACTGCTCGGGCCGCGCCGACGCGACCCATTCACCGGACGCGTCGCGGGCCGGTCCGACCTTGGTGGCGATGACGAGGTCGTCCGCGTACGGCGCCAGAGCCGCGTTGATCAGCTCGTTGGCGGAGCGCAGCCGGGAGAAGTAGAAAGCGGCGGTGTCGATGTGGTTCACACCGAGCTCGACGGCGCGGCGCAGGACGGCGATCGACTGACCGCGGTCACGGGGAACGCCTTCGTGAAAGGCGGCGCTGCCGGTGAGGCGCATGGCGCCGAACCCGATCCGGTTGACCGTGAGATCACCGAGGCGCCATGTGCCCGAGGCTGCCGCGGAGACCGTACCCGACGTCATCTGTGCCCTCAGCTCCCCTCGTTGGAGCCTGGAGTATGCGCAGGTGGCGGCCGTGACGGAAAGGCGTGCGGCCGTGGAGGAACGTCACATCAGGGCGGGGAACCCCGAGGCGCCACCGCACGTTCCTCCTTACGGAAGGGCGGTTCGCTCAGGGTCCGGCGACGAGGAAGATGATCTCGACCCGCCCCGGCCTGCCCGGGGCGGGTTCGTGGATGCGGTACAGCAGCGTGATGGTCATGCCGTTGTCGGACGCCGGCGCGGTCGCGACCCGGCGGAGTTCCGCGGACCGTACCGGCTCGGTCCGGGACTCGGCGGGGCGCGGGTCCTCGGCCAGAGCGGCGAGGGCGTCGTGCAGCGCGCGACGCCCACCGGGGGAGAGGCGCGCGATCTCGTGGTAGAGCCTGCGGGGGATCTCGACGGCCCAGCGGGTCACGGGGCGGTGCCCTTGTCGAGCTCGGCGAACAGGTCCTCGACGGTCATGAGCTCCGTCTCGCCGGCCAGCGACGCACGGATCGCCTGCCGCACTTCGGGCCGGGTGCGCAGCGCGACCAGATGCCGCGCCTCGGTGATGACCGCCTCGTGTTCGCGCCCGAAGCGGGCGGCGCCCAGCCGGGCGTCGAAGGCGGCCAGTTCGACGGGATCGATGCCGGCGAGCTCCGCGCGGAGCTCGCCGAGGGTCTGCGGCCCCTGACCGGCCGTGATGCGGTACGGACTGACGTCGGCGGAACCCGGCTCGTGCGGCGGCGACGCGCTCATGCTGTGCCTCCTCGGCTCGTACGGCTTCTACGGTACGGGCGGCAGGCCCCCGCGCGGGAGGGGTCGAGCACCCTCCGCGTCCCCGGACCGGACGCGAGGGGTGACGGCCCACGGTGCGGCCGGCAATTCTCTGCAGTTCCTTTACGTGGAATGCGGGCGTGACACCGGTGAGAATCGGAGCGCAGAAACCACGCGCCTCCCGTCACCCCTGGAGAGTGGTGCTTAGTGTCCGACCTCCGCCGCCGGCGGGGGGCGCTGCCGGACACGTAGCGCCCGACCCGGGGGCTGGGGCCCGGTGCCTGTCGGCCCGGGGGGACGACGGGCGGGAGACGGCGGCGCGCTGGGAACTCGCGGGCCGCAGCCGGTGCGGACAACGCCACGATGTCGCGTTCCCGGCACGCGCCGCGAGTACGGCCGGCGGCGCAATTCCCCCTTGCGCCGCCCGGCCGAGAGGGGGCCCCGGGCGCTTCGGTATCCACGACGCGTGCCCGGGGCCGCCCTCCGGCCCCCGACCGCCCCGCGCCGGCCCGGAACTCGACGGCCCGACCGGCTGACGGCAGGTCATCGCTCCCTTCTCGCAAAGGCGTTGTCAGTGGTCACCACTAGCGTCGGAGGAGTTGGAGAGACCGTTTCCCGGGAGGGGTGGACGATGACTGACAGCCGTATGGGGACCACGCTCAGGGTCGTGCTGACCGACGTCAACGAGGACGTGGTGGAGGCCTGGCGGGCGGCGTTCGCCGACACCCCGGGGATGGAGATCCGCCGCGGCTCGATCCTCGACGAGGACGTCGACGCCTGGGTCACCCCGACCAACTCCCTGGGCCGGATGGACGGCGGGGTCGACGCCGTCATCAAGCGGCACCTCGGGGCGGGCATCCAGCTGCGCGTGCAGCGGGCGATCCGCGACAGGTTCGCCGGGAGGCTCCCGGTCGGCAGCGCGGTCTGCGTCCCGTCCGGGGCGACCACCCCGCGGTACCTGATCTCGACGCCGACGATGGAGCAGTCCTCGCAGAACGTGCGGGACACGCTGAACGTGGCCCTGGCGTGCGCCGCGGCCTTCCAGGCCGTCCACCGGCAGAACCGCCAGGCGCCGGGCAGCATCCGCTCGGTGGCGCTGGTCGGCATGGGCGCCCGGACCGGCCGCGTTCCGGCGCGGGTCTGCGCCAACCTCATGTGGACCGGCTACACGCTCTTCCACGACCACTGGTTCGAGGACGACGACGAGCTGCGCACCACGATCACCGCGCAGCTCGCCGGCATCGAGAGCGCGCCGCCCACGCAGCGGGTGCGCATCGTGCCGCCGAAAGGGCATTCCTTTCGCCGCTGACCCGGCCGGGCCCGGCCTGCCGGCCGCCCATCCCCACCTTCCTCATGCAGATACGACCACCGGGAGCCCTTCCTCCATGACCGACGCCACCACCACGCCGGCCCAGCCCGACCCGAACGACCCGCTGGGCCTCACCGAGCTCTTCACCGGCGGCGGGGAGGCCTGGCTTCCGCTCCTGAAGCCCGTCATCGAGGCACAGCCGGGCGCGGCCGAGTTCATCGGCCAGAACCGCAGCCCCCAGGTCGTCCCCGTCCGGGAGCTGACCTTCCAGGCGCTCAAGCCCAACCCGCCGCACAAGTGGAAGGTCGTCGTCTTCGGCCAGAACCCGTACCCGCGGCCGGAGAGCGCCACCGGCATCGCCATGTTCGACAACACCTTCAACGACTGGAAGGACAGCCAGTTCGGCAGGGTGGTCAGCATCCGCTGCATCATCAAGGCGGCGGCGATGTGGAAGTACGGCATGGCCAGGAAGACGCCGGTCGCCGACGTCCGCGCCCTGCTGAAGGAGCGCGACACGGTCCAGCCGCCCGAGTGGTTCCAGGCGATGCTCACGCAGGGCGTCCTGCTCCTCAACGCCTCGCTCACCGCCAGCGCCGACGGCGCGATGGGCACCGACCGGCACACCCTGTTCTGGCGGCCCGTCGCCGAACGGATCGTCGAGGAGATCCTCAAGGCCAAGCAGGACGCCGACGAGGAGGACCGCGGCGTCGTCTTCGCCTGGTGGGGCGCCCACGCGCGCAACCTGAAGAAGATCGTCCTGCGCCTCCAGCAGAAGTACCCGGACGTCGAGGTCAGGCACATCGACCACGCCAACCCGGCGGCGCAGGGCGACCTCTTCTGCGAAGGCGACCACTTCGCCACCGTCAACGAGGCCCTCGCCTCGCTGGGCGCCGACGAGATCGACTGGCTGCCGAGCAAGGGGTGGAACGAGCAGCGGGCAGGCGGCGCCGACCGCGAGGTCGCGAGCCGCATGGGCGCGTTCATCACGTCGACCATGGAACTGCACCAGCTCTATCTGGAGCGGCTCACCAGCGTCAAGGACGAGGGACTCGTCCTGCCCGCCATCACCGGGGTCTTCGACACCCCGCTGATGCCCTTCGAGGACGCCGTCGCCCCGGTGACCGAGGTGCTGTCCGGACTCGGCCGCCACATCGACCGGTCCCGCGAGTTCGGCAAGCGGCGCGCCGACGAGCCGGCCGCCGCCGGCGGCCTGTCCGCGGACGCCATCGCCGCGCTCTACCTCTACACCTGCGAGTCCGGCTTCTACCGCGACATCAACGCCGTGCTGCGCGCCCCGGACCGCACGAAGGTGCTGCCCTACCTCCCGTACCTGCGCCTGCTCTTCTCGGCGGTCTCGAACCTCCCCGCCCACACCCGGCCCTTGTGGCGCGGCGTCTCGCTGGACCTGCGCAGCCAGTACCCGGTCGGCCGTACGGTCACCTGGTGGGGCGTGTCCTCCTGCACCTCCGAGCCCGACGTGGCCCGCGCCTTCCTCGGCAGCCGCGGCAGGCGGACCCTCTTCGAGGTGACACCGGCGCGCGCCGTCGGCATCCGCAGCTTCTCCGCCTTCACCGGCGAGGAGGAGTACATCCTCGCGCCGGGCACCCAGCTCAAGGTGACGGACGTGAAGACCGAGCGCGGCGGACTGTGCACGGTCAGGCTCACCGAGGTGGAGGAGGCCCGTATGGTCTCCTGACACCGCGGTCGCCGCACCGCGGTGTCCTACACCGCGGTGGCGACTCAGCCGCGAGGGCGGGCGGCGACGCGCTCAGTAGACGTGACCGACATGCGCGAGCGCCTGCTTCAGGAGGACGCCGTGACCGCCCGGCATCTCGTTCTGCAAGGCCGCCGAGGCGGCCTCCTGAGGACTGACCCAGACGAGGTCCAGCGCGTCCTGCCGGGGGCGGCAGTCACCCGTGACCGGCACGATGTACGCGAGGGACACGGCGTGCTGGCGCGGGTCGTGGAAGGGCGTGATGCCCGCCGTGGGAAAGTACTCGGCGACCGTGAACGGCTGGAGCGACGCCGGGATACGGGGCAGGGCGACCGGGCCGAGGTCCTTCTCCAGATGACGCAGCAGCGCGTCGCGCACCCGCTCGTGGTGCATGACCCGGCCGGACACCAGCGTCCGGCTGATCGTTCCGTCAGCGCCGATCCGCAGGAGCAGTCCGATGCTGGTGACTTCGCCGCTGTCGTCCACCCGTACGGGCACGGCCTCGACGTACAGGATCGGCATCTGCCCCCTGGCGGCGTTCAGTTCGTCGACGCTCAGCCAGCCAGGCGTGGTCTCGGTCATGTCAGACATCGCCTGATCATACTTTCCGAGAAGGCCTTTGGCCCGGGTCGTCCGCCTGTCAACCGGGTGACGATCGGGAGACGTGTTCGCCGGACTCGCCGGACCTCCTCGGCCGACAGGTGCCGGCGGCGTCATCCCGCTCTCCACCGGCATCACCTGTTCAGGGACTGTGCCCCGTCGCCTGTTGCTGGCTCCATGGGAGGTGGGCGGTGGGCGTCCGGCGTCGCGGCGCGCCCGTCCCCAGACACCGCTCCCGTAAGGCTCTCGTGACGAGGTGATCAGCGTTGGCGACCGACCGGTACGGTCACGACTTGTACAACGGCACGGCGGAGGCGGCCGGGCACCTGGACCGTGCCGTGGAAGCACTGCTCTTTTTCCGGCCCGAGGTCGCCGCGGCCGTCGACGACCTCCTCGAGGCCGCGCCCGCCGCACCGGTGGCGCAGGCGTTCGCGGCCTATCTGGGCGTGCTGGGCACGGAGCCGGCCGGCGCGGCGGCGGCGCGGCGGCGCTTCGACGCGTTCGCCGCCGGCCTCGACAGGACCGGGCTCGGCCCTCGGGAGCGACTGCACACGGCCGCCGCCGGAAGTCTCCTGGCGGGCGACCTGCGGCGGGGCAGCGCGCTCCTGGAGGAGCTGACCGTCGCCTACCCGCGGGACGCGCTCGCGCTCTTCGTCGGACACCAGCTCGACTTCCTCACCGGTGACGCCCTGCGCCTGCGGGACAGGATCGGCGGCGCACTGTCCGCGTGGGAGGAGGACGACCCCCACCGCGGCCCGCTCCTGGGCATGTACGCCTTCGGCCTGGAGGAGGCCGGGCACTACGCCCACGCCCGGGAGACGGGAGTGGCCGCGGTCGAGCGGAACCGCCACGACGTGTGGGCCATCCACGCCGTCGTGCACACGTACGAGATGCAGGGCCGCTTCGCCGAGGGCATCGCCTATCTCGACGCCCGTACCGGTGACTGGTCCGAGGGCAACTTCCTCACGGTGCACAACTGGTGGCACTACGCGCTCTACGCCCTGGAGGCGGGCCGCACCGACACGGCGCTCGGCATCTACGACGCGGCACTGCACAACGAGGAGTCCCGGGGCCTCGCGATGGAACTCCTCGACGCGGCGGCCATGCTGTGGCGGTTCCATCTCGCGGGTTCCGATCAGACCCGCCGGTGGGAGGCGCTCGCCGACGCCTGGTCCGCACGCGCCGACCCGCCGTTCTACGCGTTCAACGACGTGCACGCGGTGATGTCCTACGTGGGCGCCGGCCGGGTCGCGGAGGCGGAGCGGCTGATCGCCGACCGCCGGCGCTGGCTGGCCGAGCCCGGAGCGGAGACGGTCACCAACCGCGCGATGACCGCGGAGGTCGGCCTGCCGGTGTGCGAGGCACTGGTCGCGCACGTGGCCCAAGACCACGGCACGGTCGTGGCACTGCTGTGGCCGCTGCGCCGGCGGCTCCACGAGATCGGAGGCAGCCACGCCCAGCGGGACGCCCTCCAGAAGACCCTCCTCGACGCGGCCCTGAGGTCGGGGCGGCACGACATGGCACGCGTCCTGATCAGCGAGCGGACCGCGCTGCGGCCGCACAGCCCGTACAACTGGCTGAGCACGGCCCGCCTGGCGGAGGCGCTGGGCGACGCCGCCCGGGCCGCCGCCGCCCGCGACCGGGCCGGCCGGCTGGGCCGGGCCGGAGACCTCGTGTCCGACCGGTTCTGACCGTCCGCCGCGTCACCCGCGGCGGATCCGTACCCCTCGCCCGACGGCGTGTTCTTCTCGCCGTGCGGACCACGGTGCGGAACGATACGGGCGAAAAGCCTGAAAAGAACCGTGCAAGGAAGAAGGGGCGGACGTGTCCGGCAGCGAGAGCGAAAACCCAGCAGTTCCCTCACCCACCCCGACGTCGACCCGCCCCAGGACGAACCGGGACTGGTGGCCCGGCCAACTGGACCTCCAGGTGCTGGAACAGCACGCGGCCGGGCCCAACCCGATGGACCCGGACTTCGACTACGCGGCGGAGTTCGCCACCCTCGACGTCGACGCCCTGAAGCGGGACGTCATCGAGCTGATGACCACGTCGCAGGACTGGTGGCCCGCGGACTACGGTCACTACGGACCGCTGTTCATCCGGATGAGCTGGCACGCCGCCGGCACGTACCGCATCGAGGACGGCCGGGGCGGCGGCGGCAGCGGCGCCCAGCGCTTCGCGCCGCTCAACAGCTGGCCGGACAACGCCAGCCTGGACAAGGCGCGCCGGCTGCTGTGGCCGGTCAAGCAGAAGTACGGCCGCAAGATCTCCTGGGCCGACCTCCTCGTCTTCGCCGGCAACTGCGCCATGGAGTCCATGGGGTTCAGGACCTTCGGCTTCGCCTTCGGGCGCGAGGACATCTGGGAGCCCGAGGAGATCTTCTGGGGCCCCGAGGACACCTGGCTCGGCGACGAGCGCTACAGCGGCGACCGTGAACTCGCCAAGCCGTTCGGCGCCGTGCAGATGGGCCTGATCTACGTCAACCCGGAGGGCCCCAACGGCAACCCGGACCCGCTGGCCGCCGCCCGCGACATCCGGGAGACCTTCGGGCGCATGGCCATGAACGACGAGGAGACCGTCGCCCTCATCGTCGGCGGCCACACCTTCGGCAAGTGCCACGGCGCCGTCGACCCCTCGTACCTCGGCCCCGAACCGGAGGCCGCCCCCCTCGAGCAGCAGGGCCTCGGCTGGCGCAACACCCACGGCAGCGGCAGCGGCGCCGACACCCTCACCAGCGGGCTCGAAGGCGCGTGGACCAACGAGCCGACGAAGTGGGACAACGGCTACCTGGACAACCTCTTCCGGTACGACTGGGAGCTGACCAGCAGTCCCGCCGGCGCACACCAGTGGAAGCCCACCGACCCCGCGGCGCAGGACACCGTGCCGGACGCCCACGACCCGTCGAAGCGGCACGCTCCGATGATGCTGACGACGGACCTCGCACTGCGGCAGGACCCCGTCTACGCGCCGATCTCCCGGCGCTTCCACGAGAACCCGGACCAGCTCGCCGAGGCCTTCGCCAAGGCCTGGTACAAGCTGCTCCACCGCGACATGGGGCCCGTGTCGCGCTACCTCGGACCGTGGGTTCCCGAGCCGCAGCTGTGGCAGGACCCCGTCCCCGCGGTGGATCACGAACTCGTCGCGGACGAGGACATCGCCGCGCTCAAGGACCGGATCCTCGACTCCGGCCTGAGCATTCCGCAGCTGGTCACCACGGCCTGGGCGGCGGCGGCGAGCTTCCGCGGCACCGACAAGCGCGGCGGGGCCAACGGGGCACGGATCCGCCTGGCGCCGCAGAAGGACTGGCAGTCCAACGACCTGCCCGAGGTGGCCGGAACGGTACGGCGACTGGAGGAGATCAAGCAGGACTTCGACGCCGCCCAGACCGGCGGCAAGAAGATCTCGCTCGCCGACCTGATCGTCCTGGGCGGCTGCGCCGCCGTCGAGCGGGCCGCGCGGAACGCCGGCCACGCCGTCACGGTCCCGTTCGCGCCGGGGCGCACCGACGCCTCGCAGGAGCAGACGGACGTGGAGGCGTTCGCCGTGCTCGAACCGCGGGCGGACGGGTTCCGCAACTATCTGCGGGCCGGTGAGAAGCTGTCGCCGGAGACCCTGCTGCTCGACCGCGCGAACCTGCTGACGCTGACCGCGCCCGAGATGACGGTCCTGGTCGGCGGCATGCGCGCGCTGAACGCCGGCTTCCGGGGTTCCTCGCACGGCGTCTTCACCCGGCGTCCGGAGTCGCTGACCACGGACTTCTTCACCAACCTGCTCGACATGGGCACGGAGTGGAAGGCGTCGGAGTCGGAGGAGAACGTCTTCGAAGGACGGGACCGGGCGACGGGCGAGGTGAAGTGGACGGCGACCGCCGTCGACCTCGTCTTCGGCTCGCACTCCCAACTGCGTGCCATCGCCGAGGTCTACGCCGCCGCCGACGCCGACGAGAAGTTCGTGCGCGACTTCGTGGCCGCGTGGAACAAGGTGATGAACCTCGACCGCTTCGACCTGCGCTGAGCGGCCGAGGCGATCCGGCCTCACCGCGACCGTCCGGGGGGGGCACCCCCCCCCCGGGGGGGGGTGGAGGGGGGGTCAGGCCTTGGGTGGGGGGGGGAGGAGGGGGGGGGGGGGTGTTTTGGGGGGGTCGGGGGGACACACAGAAGGGTGGCCGCTGGGTC
>NZ_JBHXFE010000002.1:75186-76713 GCF_042722475.1 Streptomyces sp. NPDC127092 | reverse complement strand
GGTGGGGGGGGGAAAAGGAGGAGAAGCCCGTTGCTGTGTCGGACTGGAGCAAAGGGACAGGCGCGCCCCCCCCCCCCCCCGCCCTCCTGCCCCCCCCCCCCCCGTGGGGGTTTGGGCCACCCCCGCGTCAGGCCCTGGGCTGAGGAGCGGAGACGGTGGGGCAGGTCCGTTCGAGGGATGCCGGAGCGACACCCGGATGGGTGACTGCGGCGCCGGGGTGGCCTGGGCCAAGATCATCCGCATGAGATCTTCTCTGACGCGCCGCGTGTGCGCCGCAGCCCTGCTCCTGACCTCGACGCTGGCCCCCGCCGCGGCCGCCGCCGCCCAACCGGGCGGTTCCGGAGGGCAGTCGGAGCGCGCCGCGCAAGCCCGCCTGCTCGGCGAAAAGATCGTTCCGCACAAGCTCGACTTCCAGGGAACGACGGTCGGCGGCTTCTCCGGGGTCGACCGCAACCGGTGCACCGGCGAGTACGTGTTCATCAGCGACGACCGCTCGTACCTGCAGCCCGCCCGCTTCTACACCGCCAGGCTGGACGTGGACGCCGACGGCGTGCACTCCGTCGACTTCACCGGTACCCACCCGTTCCGCCAGGCGGACGGCGCGGTGTACCCGTCCCCGTCGGCCGCCGACGGCAAGGCCGTCGACCCGGAGGAGATCCGGGTCGACCCGCGCAGCTGCCACTACTGGTGGGCGCAGGAGGGCGACCGGCCCACGGCGGCGAACGCACCGGTCATCCAGCCGTCCGTCCAGTTCGCCTCCGCCACCGGTGCCTACCTCGGTCAGCTGCCGCTGCCGGAGACCTACGAGGTCACCCTGGAGGAGCGCGGGCCGCGCCGGAACCAGGCGGTCGAGGCGATCACCTTCGGCGCCCGCGGCAAGGTCCTGACGAGCGCGGTCGAGGGGCCGCTGATCCAGGACGGTCCGGTGCCCGACCTGGAGCACGGCGCGCTCGTCCGGGTGACGAAGCAGACCCGCGGCGGCGAGGTGCTCGGACAGTTCGCGTACCCGATCGAGAAGATCTTCGCCGCGTCCGACCCGAACAGTCCCTGGGGCCCGGACACCGGAGTCCCGTCCCTCCTCGCGTTCCCCGACGACCCCGACCGCTACCTCGTCCTGGAACGCACCTGGGTCGCCGGCGCGGGATACAAGATCCGCGTCTACGACGCCACCACGCGCGGCGCGACCGACGTGCGGGCGACGGACTCCCTCGCCGGACAGCCCGTCGTGCCGATGAGCAAGAAGCTCGTCGTGGACCTGGACACCCTGGGCCTCTCCAGCATCCAGAACACCGAAGGCATGACGTGGGGGCCGGAACTCCCGTCCGGTGAGCGGTCGCTGATCCTGGTCAGCGACGACAACTTCTCGGACGACGAGGTCACCCAGATCGTCGCCCTCGCCATCCGCTGACCGACGTTCGGCCGCGGGGGGGGGTGCCCCAAGGGGACAGGGGGGTGTTTTGTGGGGGGTCCGCAGGCTCCCCCCCCACCCCCCCCGGGTGGGGTTTCGGTTCGTGACGGGGAAGTTGT
>NZ_JBHXFE010000002.1:0-75176 GCF_042722475.1 Streptomyces sp. NPDC127092 | reverse complement strand
GTCCTGCGCGGAGCCCCGGCCGTTCCCCCAAGATCCACCATCGGCTAGGTTGCCGGTACGTGACGACCACGTCGCGGCCGACCAGCCGCATATTCGAAGCCCTGCAGTCCGAAGCCGTACGCGACACGGCCCGCCTGCGCGAGATCTACGAGCAGCCCAGCGACCTGGCGTCGCGCAAGGCGGTGGACCGCCTGCACGACGTCGCCCGCGCCTTCGTCGCCCGCTCCTCGCTCCTGTTCATCGCCAGCACCGGCGCCGACGGAAGCTGCGACGTGACCCCGCGCGGCGGTCCGGCCGGCTTCGTCTCCGTACTGGACGAATTCACCCTGGCCATCCCGGACGCCACCGGAAACCGGCGCCTCGACAGCATCCGCAACATCATCGAGACGGGCCAGGCCGGCCTGATCTTCCTCGTCCCCGGCCAGGGATCCACGCTCCGCGTGAACGGCCGGGCATGCGTCTCCACCGACCCCCGTCTGCTGGAGCAGCTCACGCCGGTCGGCAAGCCCCCGCGCAGCGCGATCGTGGTCGAGGCGACGGACGTCTACCAGCACTGCCCGAAGGCCTTCCTGCGAGGCAGCGCCTGGAAGCCCGAGGAATGGCTCCCCGCCGACGCCGTCCCGAGCTCCGCCGCCATCACCCTCGCGCACCTGGACATCCCGGGTCTGACGCTGGAGCAGGTCCGCGAGCACGAGAGGGAATCCCTGCTGTACCGCTACGAATGACATCGCTACGAAAGGTCCGGGCACCCCTCACCCGCCCTGCGGCGGGCCGGTGTTCTGCGTCTCGGCGGTCGGCGGTCGGCGGTCACCAGGACCGCTTCTGGGTGACACCGATGACGTAGCCGTTCGGGTCGGTGAAGTAGAAGAGCTTCTGGCCCTCGTGCTCCACGACGTCCTTCTGGACGGTGACCAGGGGCCGGATGCGTTCGACGTAGGAGTCGAAGTCGTCCACGGCCAGGTAGAACATGCCGAACGCGCCGACCGGCGTGTCATTCAGCACAGGCAGCCAGCGGCGCAGGTGCTCGTCACGGTAGACCATGAGGGCGAACTCGCCGTCGAAGAGCAGGATGCGCAGGTCGTCGTCCGGGTCGTCGCCGGCGGGGAGGGCGGTGAAGCCGAGCTTCTCGTAGAAGTCGACGGTCGTCTGGGTGTCGGAGACTCCCAGGCACGGGGCGATGGCGGGAGGCTGCATGGTGACTCCTGAGGGGAACGCGAACGGACGGGGCGGAGCTCCGCAGGGGCGCACGGCCCGCCTGCGGAGGCTCTAGCGGAAGCATGGCCTCCATATAGGACGGAGGGTGTCCTATACGGAGTGACCCGCAGAGCTTTCACACGAGTGACGGCCGATGTCCGTACGGCGGGTTCGCTCGCCCCATGCGGCCACCGGGGGGCCCGCGGCCCCCAGTGCCGCGAAGAACACGCCGAGCAGCAGCCAGCCCGCGTGCCCGAGGCCGAGGACCGCGGTGGTGAGGATCACCGGGGACAGGGCCTGTCCGGCGTCGAAGCCGATGCCGAGGAAGCCCTGGTACTGCCCCTGAGCGTGGTCCGGGGCGAGACCGAAACCGAGCGCGAAGCCGGCCGAGGACTCCCATACCTCTCCGAGGCTGTGCACGCAGACCGCGAGGACGGCGAGCCCGGGCGCGACCCAGGCCGGAACGTCCGCCGTCAGGGCCATCAGGGGGCAGCTGACGAGGAAGAGCAGCCCGGCGACGCGGAACGCCCGGCCGCCCTGGCGCGGTGTCTCCACCCGGGAGCCGATCCTGCTCTGCAGCAGCACGCACACCCCGCTGTTGACCGCGTAGACCGCCGCCACGGTCCAGCGGGGCGCGTCGGTGTGGGCGGAGAGCCAGATCGGCAGCAGCAGGGAGACGGTCTGGTACTGCAGACCCATGGCTCCGTAGAGCGCGACGAAGGACACGTACGGCCGGTCGGTCAGCACGGACCAGCTGCGGTGCTCGGCGGGCCGGGGCAGGGGCCGGTAGTCCGGCACGCCGATCAGGGCGATCAGGCCCGCGCCGGCGAAGCTCGCGGCGTTGGCGAGGATGAGCGCGGTGTACGCCGAGCGGGTGTCGACGGCGATGGCGAAGGCGGCGCCGACGGTGCCCAGGACCACGCCGAGGTTGACGAACGTGCGGAGCTTCGCCCTGAACGCGGCCGGGCGTTCGCCGCCGGCGCGGGCGATGAGCGCACCGCCCGCGGCGCCGCTCGCCGCTGCCGCCAGCCGGTCCAGGGTGGCGATGAGCGTGAACGTGGCCCAGCTGTGGATGAAGACGAACGCGGCCATCGTCGCGGCCTGCAGCGCGAGGGACGTCAGCCAGACCGTGCGAGGTCCGAACCGGTCGGCCAGGTTCCCCGCCGGGATACCGGCCAGCAGCCCGGTCAGGCCGGCGATCGTGAGGCCGACTCCGACCTGCGCGGCGGGCAGGTGCACGACCAGCGTGAAGTAGAGCACCGCGGCGGTGTTGAACAGCCCGTTGCCCACCCGGCTGACGAAGCTCGCGACGATGAGAGCGCGCTGCGGACCGTCCGGCGACAACGAGTGGGATATGCGCCGTATGGATCCCTCCTCGATCATGCCGAGCAGGCTAGCAACGCCGCTTCCCGCCCTCGGAGCGCTCGGTGCCCCGGTCAGCCGGCGGTGGTGCGGGCGGCGCGCTCGATGACGTCGGCGACGAGGCGGGGGTGGGAGACGGCGACGGAGTGGGAGGCCGCCACCTCGGTGGTGCGGGCATGGGCGCGCCTGGCCATGAAGCGCTGGGAGGCGGCGGGGATGTTGAGGTCCTGGGTGGTGACGACGGCCCAGGAGGGCTTGGTCTTCCAGGCTGCGCCGGTGGTCTTCTCCTCCAGCGCCGCCTGGGCGATGGGGCGTTGCGCCGCGGCCATCAGTGCCGCCTGGCCGGCGGGGACGTCGGCGGCGAACTGGTGCCGGAACGCGTCCTGTCGGATGTAGAGGTCGGTGGCGGTGGTCCCGTCGGCCTGCCGGTAGGTGACCGGGTCGAGGGCGTCGGGAAGGGTGGAGCCGGGGTACCTGCCGGTGAGCTCCAGGGCCGTCTCCCCGGGCGCCGGGAGGAACGCGGCCACGTAGACGAGGCCCTTGACCTGCGGGTCGTCGGTGGCGGCCTGGCTGATGACACTGCCGCCGTAGGAGTGGCCGACCAGGATCTTGGGGCCCTTCACGTGGTCGAGGACGGTGCGCAGGGCGGCGGCGTCGGCGGCGGGGCCGCGCAGCGGGTTGGCGGCGGCGACGACCGGGTAGCCGTCGGCGCGCAGTTCGGCGACGACGCCGTTCCAGCTGGAGCCGTCGGCGAAGGCGCCGTGCTCCAGGACGATGGTCGGCTTGACGTGTCCGCCGGCGTGCGGGGCCGATCCATCGAGGTTCCGGGTCGCTCCGTCGGCGGTGCCGGCGAGGGCGAGGGCGGCGAGCGCGAGTCCTGCCGTGGCCGTGGCGATCGTGCCCGTCGCGCGCCGCTTGCGGCCACCGTTGATGTTTCCCGTGGTTCCCATGACGTCCTGACGTCCCTTCCGGTGTGGCGGTTTCTGACGGGACGTAAAGTGGCATGCCGATGCGTCACCGGTCAAGGTGGTGATGAAGATGCGTCACCGGTTTGACAGGTGACGCTGTGGGGTGCGAAGGTCGTCGTGCCATCAGCCGGCTACGGGCCGGTCACCGGAAGCGCGTCACGGAGGGGTCAGTCATGATCAACAGGCGTACGTTCGGCAGGGCCGTCGGCCTGGGAACCGGCGCGGCCGCGGTCTCGCTGGCCGGCCTGCAGTCCACTGCGGCCGGCCTGCAGGCCGAAACGTCCGCCGCGGCGGGCGCTTCGGGCGTGGCCGGAGCCTCCGGTGCGGGACGTGCGGGACGCCTGTCCGGCGTGAGCGGCGCCTCCGGCGGCCACACCGCTTTTCCCGCCCTCAAGCAGGTCAGGGCGGGTGTCCTCGACGTCGGTTACGCCGAGGCCGGCCCGGCGCACGGTCCGGTCGTCCTGTGCCTGCACGGCTGGCCGTACGACATCCACAGTTACGTCGACGTCGCCCCGCTCCTCGCCGACCTCGGGTACCGCGTGATCGTTCCGTATCTGCGGGGCCACGGCAGCACGCGGTTCCTGTCCCGCCGTACGCCCCGCACCGCCGAGCAGTCCGCCGTCGCGCTCGACGTCATCGCCCTGATGGACGCCCTCGCGATCGACAAGGCGGTGCTCGCCGGCTTCGACTGGGGCTCACGGACCGCCGATGTCATCGCGGCCCTGTGGCCCGAGCGGGTCAAGGCGCTCGTCTCGACCGGCGGATACCTCATCACCGACCGCGAGGCGCAGCGGATGCCCGCGGCCCCCGCCGTCGAGCGCAACTGGTGGTACCAGTGGTACTTCGCCACCGAGCGCGGCAAGCGGGCGATGGAGGACGTCGACGAGCGCATCGCCCTGTGCCGCTACGTGTGGACCCTCGTCTCGCCCGGCTGGGACTTCGACGAGGCCACCTTCCGGCGCACCGCCGAGGCGTTCAGGAACCCCGACTACGCCGCCGTCGTGCTCCACAACTACCGCTGGCGCATCGGCCTGGTCGAGGGCGACCGACGCTACGCCCGTTACGAGGAGCGGCTCGCCGCCCGGCCGCCCGTCGGGGTGCCCACCATCACCCTCGACCCGGCCCTCGATCCCTTCACCGCGCCCGGCGACGGCGCCGGCTACCGCCACCACTTCACCGGCCCGTACGAGCACCGCACCATCGCGGGCGTCGGCCACAACCTGCCGCAGGAGGCGCCGGCCGTCTTCGCGCGGGCGGTCGCCGACGCCGACCGCCTCTGACCACCAGACGTCCGCGCGTCACCACCTTGACAGGTGACGAGCGGTCCGCCCGTCGGAGGGACGCCGACGGGGCGGAAGGACACCGATGACGAGGAGTACGGGCATGGACCAGGAACGCATGACCGATTCGGCCGCGGCGGCGGCGCGGCACGCACGGTACGGCAGGCTCCCCGAGCGCGTCCGCGCCGAGGACATGACCGAGGAGGTGGCGGGCGCGCCCGGCGGGACCGCCGCCTCGTACGACCCCGAGGGCTCGTGGAAGTTCTTCTCCTGCCTCGCCCTCGACCTGGGACTGTAGGCGACCGGCGGTCAGCCGCCGGTCCCGCCCCGCGGCGTCGGTTCCGCCGGCCGGGTCACTTCCCGGCCGCGGCCGGCGCCGTCTTCTTGCGCGCGCGATAGGCCGCGGCCTTGATCTTGTTGCCGCAGGACTCCATGCCGCACCACTGCCGTCGCATCCCGCGCGAGCGGTCGATGTAGACGCGCGTGCACTCGGGGTTGCCGCACTCCTTCATGAGCGGGACGTCCGGGCCGCTGAGCAGCTCGACGGCCTGCCGGGCCACGGTGGCCAGGGCCTGCGAGGGCGTCGCGTCGGTGTGCCGGCCCGCCATCGTGAGCTGCGGGGTCGCCGGGGTCCGCCGCGCCGCGGCGTTCAGCACCGCGAGCGCCTGCCGGTCGAAGTCCTCGCCGAGACGGCGGTCGGTCACGAGCCGGTAGACGGCCTCGCGCAGCGTGACCGCCTCCCGGACGTCGTCCTCCGCGCCGGGCGTGATCGTGTCCACGAGCCCGGACTCCAGGTACCAGGCGTTGAGCCGGTCCGGCGACACGAACATCTCGAAGCGGGTCGAACGCCGGGCGCGCAGCGTGGCCGCGAAGTCGAGCGCCGGGTGTCCGCACACGAAGACATGGTCAAGATTCACATCACCATCCTGACAGGTGACCGCTGAGGGGCGCAAGGCTGGCCAGCGCTGCGCCCCTCCACCGCAAGCTGCCGTGGACCGGCGACTCACACTGCCGGGGCCACCGACTCACACCGCCGGGGTCGCCGTCTCCCCGAGCGTTCCGCCGGCCAGCCGCAGCCAGCGGTTCACCCCGATCTCGGCGAGGAACCGCTCGTCGTGACTGACCACGAGGAACGCGCCCCGATAGGAGTCGAGCGCGCTCTCCAGCTGGCCCACGCTGACCAGGTCGAGGTTGTTGGTCGGCTCGTCGAGCAGCAGCAGCTGCGGGGCCGGTTCGGCGCACAGGACGCAGGCCAGGGTGGCGCGCAGCCGTTCGCCGCCGGAGAGCACGCCGACGGGCAGGTGGGCCCGGGAGCCGCGGAACAGGAAGCGCGCGAGCAGGTTCATCCGCTCCGCCTCGGGCCGCCCGGGCGCGAACGCGGCGAAGTTCTCCGCCACCGTGCGGTCCGGGTCCAGCAGGTCCAGCCGCTGGGAGAGATAGGCGATGCGGCCGTCGCCCCGCCTGATCCTCCCGTCCTGCGGGACCAGTTCGCCGGTGATCAGGCGCATCAGAGTGGTCTTGCCCGCGCCGTTGGGGCCGGTCAGGGCGATGCGCTCGGGCCCGCGTACGGAGAGGTCGATCCCGCCCTCCGCGAAGACGTCCCGGCCGTCGTGCCGGACCTGCATCCCCTCGCCGAGGAACAGGTCGCGACCGGCGGGCACCTGGGTGTCGGGCAGTTCCAGGGTGATGCGCTGCTCCTCGCGCAGCGCGCGCCCCGCCTCGTCGAGGCGCGCCTTGGCCTCGCCGACACGGGAAGCGTGCATCTGGCCGGCCCGGCCCGCCGCCTCCTGGGCCCCGCGCTTCATGTTCCCCGCGAAGATGCGTGGCAGCCCGGCGCTCTTGAGGTTGCGGGCCGCGTTGCTCGCACGGCGGTCGGCGCGTTCGCGGGCCTGCTGCAGCTCCCGCTTCTCCCGCTTCAGCTCCTGCTCGGCGTTGCGGACGTTCTTCTCCGCGACCTCCTGCTCGGCGCGCACAGCCTCCTCGTAGGCGGTGAAGTTGCCGCCGTAGAAGCGCAGCCGGGAGCTGGCGAGCTCGGCGATGCCGTCCATGCGGTCGAGCAGGGCGCGGTCGTGGGCGACCAGCAACAGCAGGCCCTTGAAGTCGCCGAGGGCGTCGTACAGCCTGTGCCGGGCGTCCCGGTCGAGGTTGTTGGTCGGTTCGTCGAGCAGGAGCACGTCCGGGCGCCTGAGCAACTGGGCGGCGAGGCCGAGCCGGACGACCTGGCCGCCGCTGAGCGTGCCCAGGCGGCGGTCGAGGGCGAGGCCGGCCAGGCCCAGCCGGTCGAGCTGGGCGCGGGTGCGTTCCTCGACGTCCCAGTCGTCGCCGATGGTGGCGAAGTGCTCCTCGCTCACGTCGCCGGACTCGACGGCGTCCAGGGCGCGGATCACGTCGGCGACGCCGAGCACCTCGGCGACGGTGACGTCACCGGTCAGGGGGAGGGTCTGGGGCAGGTAGCCGAGCGTGCCGCTGACGGACACCGAGCCGGTGGCGGGCCGCAGTTCGCCGGCGATCAGCCTGAGCAGCGTGCTCTTGCCGGAGCCGTTGGGGGCGACCAGACCGGTGCTTCCGGTGGTCAGCGTGAAGGACAGGTCGTGGAAGACCGGTGTGTCGTCGGGCCAGGCGAAGGACAGGTTCGAGCAGACGACGGTGGCGTCGGACATGGAGGAGACCTCGGGAGAGCTGGGGGCGGAGACAGCTCCGCCCCGGGCAGACGTGGGGAAAAGAGGTACGACGAACGGGCCACTCCCGGCGGCGCTTCTTCAGCACGCCCGGCGGCCGTCAGATCCGGATCTCACCCGGAGATGTCGTCGTCACCCACCACGTCTGCGACTCCTCGGTACACGGTCAACGTCGTCGACAGGTTAACAGGACGCCGCGCCGCCCCGCCCGGATTTCCGCGCCGCGCGGCTCGCCCTGTCCACGCTCCGGACGTTGACAGTCCGATCGCGCCCATGCCAGCATCGTCACCAGTTAAACCGGTGACGGTCAAACTTCCTGATGGGGGAACACCTTGCGACGACGACTTCTGGCTGCCCTGGCGACCGGCGTGCCGCTGATCACGGCGGCGGCGTACCTGCCGAACGCGTCCGCGCAGCCGTCCCGCGGCCCCGCCGCCGTGTCCGCCCCGCCCGTCTGTTCCCCGCAGTCCGTCAGGGCTCCGGCCGGCACCACGGTGGAGAGCGTGACGGCGGTACGGCACGAGGCCGGCACCGTGGAGGTGCCCGAGGTCTGGCCGCTGCCCGCCGGCCACGTCGACGGCGTGCCGGCCTTCTGCGACGTGACGGTGATCCTGACCCACCCGGGGGCGGGCGACCACGTCACGGTGCGGACGTGGCTGCCCCTGCAGGGCTGGAACGGACGCCTGCAGACCATCGGCGGCAGCGCCTACGCCGCCGGCGACTACGGCAAGGGCCTGGCGGGCGCGGTCAGGAACGGCTACGCCGCCGCGACCACCGACGCCGGCGTCGGAACGTACCTCGACACCAGCTGGGCCCTGAGCGGTGACGGCCGGGTGAACGAGGCGCTGCTGGAGAACTTCGCCAGCCGCTCCGCACACGAGGCGGCCGTCGTCGCCAAGGAGGTCATCGCCGGCTTCTACGGCAGGCCCGCCTCCTACGCGTACTTCAACGGCTGTTCCACCGGCGGCCGCCAGGGCTACATGGAGGCCCAGCGGCACCCCGACGACTACGACGGCATCCTGGCCAACGCGCCCGCCGTCCACTGGGACGAGTTCGAGGTCGCCACGCTGTGGCCGCAGGTGGTGATGAACCAGGAGAAGAACCACCCGACACCGTGCGAGCTGGGCGCCTTCACGAAGGCCGCCGTCCAGGCCTGCGACCCGCTCGACGGCGCCGAGGACGGTCTGGTCGACGCCCCCGAGCGGTGCCGCTTCGACCCGCGCAGCCTGATCGGCACCAAGGTGCTGTGCGAGGGCCGGGAGCTGACCATCACCGCCGCCGACGCGACCGTGGTGCGCAGGATCTGGGACGGCCCCCGCACCACGTCGGGCCGGAAGCTGTGGCCCGGAGTCCCCGTCGGGGCCGAACTGTCGGCCCTGGCGGGCACCACACCGCCGGATGCCGACGGCAACGTCAAGGGCGCGCCGTTCCCCGTCCCCGCCGCCTGGGTCGCCACGTGGCTCAAGAAGCAGCCGTCCTTCGACGTCTCCACCGTCACCTACGCCCAGTTCCCGCAGCTGTTCCGGCAGTCCCAGGCCGAGTACGACGGCGTCATCGGCACCGACGACCCGGACCTGTCCGCCTTCCGCGACTCCGGCGGCAAGCTGCTGACCTGGCACGGCCAGGCCGACGAGTTCATCCCCACCCAGGGCACCGTGACGTACCGCGAGCAGGTCGAGCGGAAGCTGGGCGGCACCAAGAAGGTCGACGACTTCTACCGTCTCTTCCTCGCCCCGGGCGTGACCCACTGCGGCTTCAACGACGGCAGCGGCGCCACCGTCGACGATCTCGGTGCCCTGGTCGCCTGGGTGGAAGGGGGCCGGGCCCCGCGCACCCTTCCCGTCACCGTCCGCAACGCCTCCGGCGACCAGGTGAGCCGGGACCTGCGCAGCTACCGGCCGGGGACCGGGGCGGCCCGATAGGAAAGGACCGGGCCGGACGGTGCCGTGGCTGCGACCACCGTCCGGCCCGGAGCGCGTGGGCCCGCGTCAGGCCGCGTGTTCGTGCTCGCAGGTGTCGTCGATGCCGTACGTCTCCCAGGCGGGGAAGTCGTCGTCCGCCGGGGCCGGTTCGCCGGGAGCGAGCAGGCAGGCCTCCAGGGCCGCGCGCAGCTCGTCGGCGCGCAGGCCGGTGCCGATGAAGACCAGTTCCTGGCCCTGCGCGGTCTCCGGGCCCCGGGCGCCGGACGGCTCGAAGCGGGCCACGGCGCCGGCCTGTGACCACAGTCCGGTGACCCGGGGCCGGCTGGCGAGCCAGAAGAAGCCCTTCGACCGCAGGATCCGCCCGAAGGCGCCGCCGTCGAGGTCCCGGGTGACGAAGCTCCACAACCGGTGCGGGTGGAAGGGGCGGTCGGCGCGGAAGACCAGGGAGGAGATGCCGTACTCCTCGGTCTCCGGCACGTGGTCGCCGTTCAGCTCCTTCACCCAGCCGGGGGCCTGCTGGGCCCGTTCGACGTCGAACAGGCCGGTGCCCAGGACCTGCTCGAGGGCGACCTGTCCCCGCACGGCCGGGATGACGCGTGCCTCCGGATTGAGCCGGGACAGCGTGGCGCGGAGCCGGCGGGCGGCGTCGGCGTCCACCAGGTCGAGCTTGTTGAGGACGAGGACGTCCGCGAACTCCACCTGGTCCATGAGGAGATCGCTGACCGTGCGCTCGTCGTCCTCGTACTGGTCGAGCCCCCGCGCGACGAGCTCGTCCCCGCCGTCCAGTTCGGCCAGGAAGTTCGCGGCGTCCACGACGGTCACCATCGTGTCCAGGCGGGCCAGGTCGCCGAGGGTGGCGCCGTCGTCGCGCGGGAAGGAGAAGGTGGCGGCCACGGGCATCGGTTCCGAGATGCCGCTGGACTCGATCAGGAGGTGGTCGAAGCGGCCTTCGCGGGCCAGCCGTTCGACCTCCACCAGAAGGTCGTCGCGCAGGGTGCAGCAGATGCACCCGTTGGTCATCTCGACCAGGCGCTCCTCCGTACGGGACAGGGCGGCCTCGCCGCCGCGGACGAGCGCGGCGTCGATGTTGACCTCGCTCATGTCGTTGACGATCACGGCGACCCGCAGGCCCTCGCGATTGCCGAGCACATGGTTGAGCAGGGTGGTCTTCCCCGCCCCGAGGAACCCGGACAGCACGGTCACGGGCAGCCGGTCGTTCGGTGCCATGCGGGCTCAGCCCTCCGGGTGGATGAGGCCGCGCTCGTACGCCTTCACCAGGCGCTGCGGCACCAGGCACACCGAGCCGTCCACGGTCACGGGGACGAGCTGGGCGGTGCTCGCCTTCCACTGGGCGCGGCGGTGACGGGTGTTGCTGCGGGACATCTTCCGCTTGGGAACGGCCATGGGGACCTCCGGTCAGGTGACGAAGCAGGATCGCGGCGGACTCTATATGAAAATGGATGTCATTACGAACGCGCTCTTGCCGGAGGGGCCTGAAGCGGTGCTTGACGCAAGCTTTAATGTCACCCCTCGTGCGGCCTCGTGCTCGTACGGTGAGCGCGGATTCCACGGTTTCCCTTCGTTGGTTGCTATCCGGCCATGGAATGGCCAAGTCCGCCCGGGTGTCGGGTGAACGCGGCCGATGATCGCCCCTTCTTTGCGACTGCAACGGGTTGACATGGCATGCGCACTATGGCTGGCTGGGGACCAGTCATGCGGCGGGACCGCTCGAGAGGGCGCTCCGCCGGGCGTGACGTACGTACCGCCCGGCGCCTTGGGCGCCGGGTCAACGGGGATTGCCACCATGTGGCATGTACGGGGGATTTCTATGTTCACGCGTAGCTGGCCTGGTTCGGCGTCCTCCGGACGACGCCGTATGTAGCGGCCGTCGCGAGCCCTCCCGGCTCGCCGACGACGGCCGCGCCGCCACTGTCTCCACTGGCTGCAAGCACTTTGTGCGCACCACTCCTGACCTGCCCCCTGCCGTCGTGCGGCCGGGGCGGCCGGACGCGTGCGCCTTCTTGGAACCGAAAGACGGAGTGACTCGTGAAGAGTTTTGCCGGGCGCTTACCTGTGTCCGCCGCGCAACACGACGTGTGGATCGCCCACCAGATGGATGCCGGCGGCGCCCTCCACAACTGCGGCGGATACGTCGAGATCCGAGGGCGGCTGAACGAGGCGCACCTCGCCGAGGCGGTGAGGCGAGCGGTCGGTGAGACCGATGCGTTACGCGTGAAGTTCGTTGCTGATGAAAAGGGAACGCCCTGGCAGTGGCCGGCCGATGTCGAGGCCCCGCTGCACGTGAAGGACTTCGGCGCGGAGACCGATCCGTTCGGCTCCGCCGAGGAGTGGGTGCGGTCGGACCTGGCCACGCCGGTCGACCTCGCGGAAGACCCGCTGTTCACCCACACCCTGCTCCGGCTGGCCCCGGACCACTTCCTCTTCCACCTCCGTTACCACCACATCGTGCTGGACGGTTACGGCCAGGTTCTCTACTGGCGCAGGCTCGCGCAGATCTACACCGCGCTGGAGCAGGGGACGCCGGTCCGCGAGAAGAGCGCGGGCACGCTGAGCGAACTGCTCGACGAGGAAGCCGCGTACACGGCGTCGCCGGCCCACGAGAGCGACCGCGCCTACTGGCTGGGTAACGCCGGCGACTGGCCCGACCGCATCAGCCTGAGCGACCGGGGCGCCGGGACGACCCGGCCCGCCGAACGGTTCCAGCCCCCCGCCCGGGTCGAGCGGATCGACGAGATGGCCGCCAGGTACGGCGCCCCGTGGTCGGTCGTCGTCCTCGCGGCGACGGCGGCGTACCTGCACCGGGTCACCCAGCAGGACGAGATCGCCGTCGGCCTGCCCGTACGGGCCCGCACCACGCGCACCGCGCTGACGACGCCGGGCATGCTCGCCAACGTCCTGCCGCTGCGTCTCTCCCTGCGCTCCGACATGCACTTCCATGACCTCGTGCACCAGGTCTCCGCCCGGGCGAGCGAGGTGCTCGCCCACCAGCGGTTCCGCGGCGAGGCCCTGCAGCGGGAGCTCCGGCGGACCGGAGCGGCCGACGAACCCCCGGGCGTCGTCGTCAACGTCGTGTCGTTCGACGGCCGGCTGCGCTTCGGCGGCCTCGACGGCACGGTGCGCCAGATCTCCTCGGGACCCGTACGCGACCTCTCGGTCGAGTTCTTCGGCGGCGCCGACGGCGCGGACCTCCTGGTGTCCTTCGACCCCAACCCGGAGCTGCACGACGCCGCGACCGTGTCCGCCCACCGCGACCGGTTCACCGCCTTCCTGGACACCCTCGTCCGGGCCGGCGAACAGCGGCCCCTCGGGGAGATCGAGGTCCTGACGGCCTCCGAACGCTCCCTGCTGGAGGCGGAAGCCGACGCCCACGCACGGGACTTCGACCTCACCCGGCCCCTCCACGAACTCGTCGAGGAGCAGGCCGCGCGGACCCCCGACGCCGTCGCCGCCGAGACGGAGGACGGCTCGCTCACCTACCGCGAGCTCGTCGGCCGGTCCCGGGCGCTCGCCGCCCGCCTCCGCGCCGACGGCGTGGCGGCCGGCCAGGTGGTGGGCGTGTACGACGAGCGCTCGCTCGACCTCGTCGTGGCGCTGCTCGCGGTCATGACGGCCGGAGCCGCCTACGTACCCCTGGACCCCGAACTGCCGGCCTCCCGCGTGGAGTTCCAGATCGAGGACTCCGGCGCACAGGTCGTGCTGACCCGGTCGGACCTCGCCGGGCGCCTCGCCGGCACCGGTGCCCGGGTCCTCGCCGTGGACGAGCTGCTGCCCACGCTGCCCGAGTCCGGGCCGCTGCGGGGCACCGCCACGCCCGAGGACACCGCGTACGTCATCTACACCTCGGGCTCGACCGGCCGGCCCAAGGGCGTCGCCGTACCGCACCGCGGCGTCGTCAACCGGCTCCTGTGGATGCAGGAGGAGTACGGCCTCAGCACGGACGACCGCGTCCTGCAGAAGACGCCGTTCACCTTCGACGTCTCGGTGTGGGAGTTCTTCTGGCCGCTGCTCACCGGCGCCGTGCTCCACCTGGCGGCCCCCGGCGCCCAGCGGGACCCCCGCGCGCTGGCGGACGTCATCCGCAGGCACCGCGTCACCACGGTGCACTTCGTCCCGTCGATGCTCGACCTGTTCCTCGCCGAGCCCACGAGCCGCGACCTGCCGGCCCTGCGCCGGGTCCTCTGCAGCGGCGAGGCCCTCCGCTCCGAGACCGTGGGCCGGTTCTTCGAGCTCCACGGCGACGGCCCCGAACTGCACAACCTCTACGGGCCGACCGAGGCGTCCATCGACGTCACCTACTGGCGGTGCACCCCGGAGGACGCCCACGGGCCGGTGCCGATCGGCCGGGCCGTCGCCAACACCAGCCTGTACGTGCTGGACCGGGAAGGACGGCCGCTGCCGCCCGGCATCGCCGGCGAGCTGCACATCGGCGGCGTCCAGGTCGCCACGGGCTACCTCAACCGCCCCGAACTCACCGCCGCGAGCTTCGTCGACAACCCCTTCGGCCCCGGCAGGCTGTACCGGACCGGGGACCTGGCCGTGCTCCGCGAGGACGGCGTCGTCCTCTACCGCGGCCGGCTCGACCACCAGGTCAAGGTGCACGGATTCCGCATCGAGCCCGGTGAGATCGAGTCCGCGCTGCTCGCTCACCCGGCCGTCGGGCAGGCGGTGGTGACGGCGCCGCTCGGCAGCGACGGACAGCGCCAGCTCGTCGCCCACGTCGTGCCCGAACACGACGCCCCGGAACCGGCGGTGCTGCGGGACTGGCTGCGGGAGCGCCTGCCCGCCTACATGACCCCGGCGCACTTCGTCACCCTCGACGCCCTGCCCCTGCTGTCCAACGGCAAACTGGACCGCAAGGCCCTGCCGATGCCGGAAACCCGGCCGGCCCGCGCCCTGACGCCGCCGGAGACCGCCGAGGAGAAGCTGCTCCACCAGGCGTGGCGCACCGTCCTGGACACCGACGAGATCGGCGTGGACGACTCGTTCTTCGTCCTGGGCGGCGACTCCATGCACGCCATCCGGGTCCGCGCGGAGGTCGAACGCGGCGGCCTCACCTTCGACGTCTCCGACCTGTTCGCCGGGCCGTCCATCCGCGAACTCGCCCGAGCCGTCCGGCCGTCGCGGGAGCGGGACTCCGCCGACCGCCGTCCGTTCGGGCTGCTCTCCGCGGAGGACCGGGAGCTGCTGCCGGACGGGCTCGACGACGCCTACCCGCTCAGCGCCATGCAGGCGGGCATGCTCTACCACGCGGCCTACGCCGAGGACTCCTCGGTGTACCGCGTGGTGACCAGCGCACGGGTGGCGGCCCGCCTCGACCGCGACGCCCTGCGGGCCGCGATCGACGACACCGCCGCCCGCCACCCCTCCCTGCGCTGCTCCTTCGACCTGGCCCGCTACTCCGAGCCCCTGCAGCTCGTGCACAGCCACGTCGAGATCCCGCTGGAGACCGGTCTGGACCTCGCCGGCCTGGACGACTGGGCCCGGCTGCGCGCCGTGACGGACTGGGTCGAGGAGGCCAAGTTCACCCGCTTCGACCCGGAGGTCGCGCCGCTGCTGAAGTTCGTGGCGCATCCCTGCGGCCCCGACGCGTTCGAGCTGTCGGTGATCGAGCACCACGTCGTCCTCGACGGCTGGAGCGACATGCGCATGCTCGAAGAGGTGGCCGACCACTACCGGGCACGCCTCGCCGGCGGGGAACTGTCCCTGCCGCCGGTCCGCTCGGCCTACCGGGACTTCGTGGCCGCCGAGCGCCAGGCCCTGGCGGACGAGCGGACGCGCGACTACTGGACCGGACTGCTGCGCGGCGCCGAGCCCACCCGGCTGGTGCCTCGCGGTGCCACCGGGCAGGAAGGCCCCGACGGCGCACGGCCGGCCGCCAACCACCGGTACGACGTGCCGGTGGACGGCGAGGTGGCCGAGGCCCTGCGCGCCCTCGCCGGACGCGAAGGACTGCCGCTCAAGTCGCTGCTGACCACCGCGCACCTCGCCGTGCTGCGCCTGGTCAGCGGGGACGACGAGGTCCTCACCGGCGTCGTGGCCAACGCCCGGCTGGAGGAGGAGGGCGGCGACGAGACCATCGGCGTCTTCCTGAACACGCTCCCGCTGCGCGTGGACCTGTCCTCCGCGAGCCTCCTGGACACCGCGCGACGGGTCTTCGACCACGAGCGCCGCTCCGCGGCCCACCGCCGCTACCCCTTCGCGCAGATGCAGCACGACGTCGGCGAGGGGCTCCGGCTCGACAGCTACGTCAACTTCATGGACTTCCACCGGGACCGTCACCGGTCGGCGGACGGCCTCATGGCCGTCACGGTGGGCGTCGCGGAGACCAACTACCCGCTGGCCGTCAACTTCCTGATCGACCCCGAGCTGGGCCGGCTGCAGCTCTGGCTCGACTGCGACCTCGCCGTCCTGCCCGAGGAGTTCTGCTCCCGGCTCACCGGCTACTACGAGCGTGCCCTCACGGCCGTCGCCCGGCAGCCCGACGAGCGGCTCACCTCGGTCGACCTCATGACCCCGGCCGAGCACGCCCAGCTGGCCGCGTGGAACGACACCATCGTCGCGTACGACACCGCGGACACGGTCCACGCACAGTTCGAGCGGCAGGTGCTGGCCCACCCGGACGCGATCGCCGTCGCCCACCGCTTCGACGAGGTCAGCTACGCCGAGCTGGACGCCCGAGTGAACCGCCTGGCACACCACCTGCGCGGCCAGGGCGTCGGACGGGGCGACCTGGTGGGCGTGAGCCTGCGACGCGGGATCGACCTCGTCGTCGCCCTGCTCGCGGTGCTCAAGAGCGGCGCCGCGTACGTGCCGATGGACCCGTCGTTCCCCGCCGGACGGCTCTCCGACATCGCCGCCGACGCCGGCATCGGCTGCCTGGTCAAGGGGCCCGGCACGCCCGACGGGATCGCCGCGCCCCGCGTCGTCGACGTCGTCGCGGACGCGAGGAGCATCGGACGCTCGCCCGCGACACCGCCGGGCACCGAGGTGTCCGGCGACGACACCGCGTACGTGATCTACACCTCCGGCTCGACCGGCAAGCCCAAGGGCACCGCCCTCCGGCACCGCAACGCCGTCAACTTCTTCGCCGGCATGGACGAGCGCGTCGGCTGCGACGGCGACGACGTCGTGCTCGCCGTCACCAGCGTCTCCTTCGACATCTCGGTCCTCGAACTGCTCTGGCCGCTCACCCACGGCGCCAAGGTGGTCGTGGCGGGAGAACGCGTCATCGGCAACCTCGTACCGCAGACGGAGGCCAGGGAACGGGCCCTCGGATTCAGCCTCTTCTTCTTCGCCGCCTCCGCGGGGCAGTCCCACCGCGAGGGCTACCAGCTCGTCCTCGACGCGGCCCGCTACGCCGACACCCACGGGTTCGAGGCCGTGTGGACACCCGAGCGGCACTTCCACGAGTTCGGCGGCCTCTACCCGAACCCCTCGGTGATGTCGGCCGCGCTGGCCACCATCACCGACCGGATCGCGCTGCGCTGCGGCAGCGTCGTCTCCCCGCTCCACGACGCGGTGCGCATCGCCGAGGAGTGGTCGCTCGTCGACAACCTCTCGGACGGCCGGGTCGGCCTGGCGTTCGCCGCGGGCTGGAACTCCAACGACTTCGTGCTGCGGCCGGAGAACTTCCCCGTACGCAAGGAGCGGATGACCGAACAACTGGAGGAGTTCCGCAGGCTGTGGCGCGGCGAGCCGGTGCGGCGCGTCGGCGGCAGCGGCGAAACGGTGGACGTACGGATCTTCCCCGCGCCCGTCCAGGACGAGCCGCCGATCTGGCTCACCTCGGTCGGCACCGTGCAGACCTTCGAGAAGGCCGGCGCGTCAGGGGCGAACCTGCTCACCCACCTCTTCGGCCAGAACCCCGACGACCTGGCGGAGAAGATCAAGGCCTACCGGCAGGCCCGGGAAGCCGCCGGGCACACCGGTCCCGGCCAGGTCACCGTCATGGTGCACACGTTCATGTCGGACGACACGGAGCAGGCCAGGCAGCAGGCACGGGAGCCCTTCCGCAACTACCTCCGCAGCTCCACCGAACTGTGGCGCACGCTCTTCGCCTCCACCGGGCAGGACCTGCCGGAGATGGGCGCCGAGGAGCAGATCGACGCCGTGATCGACATGGCGATCAACCGGTACTTCGAGACCTCCGGCCTCTTCGGCTCCCCGGACACCTGCGCCGAGCTCGTCCGCGCGCTGGCCGCCGCCGGCGTCGACGAGATCGCGTGCCTGGTGGACTTCGGCGTCGAGGCGCCGGCCGTCCTCGAGAGCCTCACCTGGGTCGACCGCCTGCGCGACGCCCATGCCACCGAGGTCGCCGAGGGCGCCCACTCCTTCGCCGCGCTCTGCGAGCGGCACGGGGTCACCCTCGTGCAGGGCACGCCCTCGCTGTTCACCGCGGTCGCCGCGGAACCCGCCGCCCTGGATTCCCTGCGGGGCCTGCGCGCCCTGCTGATCGGCGGCGAGGCGTTCCCCTCGGGACTCGCGCGGCGGCTGCTCGAAGCCCTGCCCGACGTGCGGATCCGCAACATGTACGGCCCCACCGAGACGACCATCTGGTCCACGGTGCACGAGCTGGACCCGCGGCGGGACGCGAGCGCCGACACCATCCCCATCGGCCGGCCGATCGCCAACACCGAGGTGCTGGTGGTCGACGGGCGCGGCCGGCCGCTGCCGGTCGGCGTCTCCGGAGAGCTGTGGATCGGCGGCGACGGCGTCGCGGCGGGCTACGTCGGGCGACCGGAGCTGACCGCCGAGCGGTTCGTCACCGGCGCGGACGGCACCGGCCGGTACTACCGGACCGGTGACCGGGTGCGCCGGCGCGCCGACGGCAGCCTGGAGTTCCTCGGCCGGATCGACCGGCAGGTGAAGATCCTCGGCCACCGGGTCGAGCCCGACGAGGTCGAGAGCGTCCTCTCGCGCCACGCACAGCTCGACGCGGTCGCCGTCACGGCGGTCGAGGGAGCCCACGGTACGGAGCTCGTCGCCTACGTGTCCCCCGCGGACTCCCTGTCCGACGCCTCGGTGCAGGATGCGCACGTCCGCCGGTGGGGAGAGGTCTGGGAGAGCGCGTACACCGCCGCCGACGGCAACGGGCCGCAGGACGGCACGGCGCCGGACGGCGCCGCGGAGGACGGAAGCGAGTTCGCCGGCTGGCTCAGCAGCTACACCGGTGATCCCATCCCCGCCCCCGAGATGCGGGAATGGCTGGGACACACCGTCGAACGCATCCGCGCGCTGCGACCCACCGCGGTCGCCGACATCGGCGTCGGCGTCGGCCTCGTGCTCCGGAACCTGGCCGACCAGGTGGGGGAGTACCACGGCGTGGACGTCTCGCCCGCCGCGCTCACCGCCGCGGCCGCCTCCCTGGGGCGCCCGCTCCCCGAGCACGTGCACCTGGAGCAGTCCGGACCCGAGTACCTGGCACGCCTGGCGCCCGGAAGCCTGGACACGGTGGTCGTCAACTCGGTGGCGCAGTACTTCCCCGGGACCGACTACCTGCGCACCGTCCTCACCGACGCCGTGCGCGCCGTACGGCCGGGAGGCGCCGTCTTCGTCGGCGACGTCCGCTCGGTCGAGATGCTGCCCGAGTTCCAGACCGCCGTGACCCTGCACCGGGCAGGACCGCTCCAGACGGTCGAGGAGATCCGGTCCGCGGTCACCCGCAGGCTTCAGGAGGAACGGGAACTGTGCCTGTCCCCGGCCTTCTTCCAGGAGCTCGCGGCCGGACTCGACGGCGTCGGCGAGGTCCGCTTCGAGCTGAAGCGGGGCCTGGCGGACAACGAGCTCTCGCTCTTCCGCTACGACGTCACCCTGCTGGTCGGCGACCGGCCGACGCCCGGCACGCCCGAGCGCCGGCTCTCCTGGAACACGCTCGACGACGGCCTCGGCGGACTGCGGCAGCGGCTGGACGCCGAGCCCGACGGCCTGCTGGTGACCGGCGTCCCCAACCGCAGGCTGCTGCGGACCACCGCCGCCGTGCGCGCCCTGGAGGAGACCGACGCCACGGCCACCGCCTGGGACCTGGAGCGGCTGCTCTGGGACGTCGACGACGAGGCAGGGGTCCATCCGGAGCAGATGTACGACCTCGCCGCCGCACACGGACGACCGGTCAGGGTCCTGGTGCCGCAGGACGGCCGGCTGGACACCTTCGACGTGGCGTTCGGAAGTCCGGTCCCCGCCCACGACGACGCTGAGGACAAGGCATGAGCACGACCCGACGACTCGCCAACGACCCGCTCACCTCGGCCTGGGCGGCCGGACTGCGCTCCTCCCTGCGCGCCTACGCCAGGACGCACCTCCCGGACGCCATGGTCCCGGCGCACTTCGTCGTGCTGCCGGAGCTGCCGAAGCTGCCCAACGGCAAGGTGGACCGCAAGAGTCTGCCTCCGCTGACGGCCGAGGAGACCCCCGAGACCGCCTTCGTCGCGCCCCGCACACCGGTGGAGACGCAGCTCGCCCGGATCTGGCAGGACCTGCTCGGCCTGCCGAAGGTCGGGGTCGAGACCAGCTTCTTCGACCTGGGCGGCGACTCCCTGACGGTGCTCCAGATGACCGCCCAGGTACGGGAGGTCTACGACGTGCGCCTCGACCTCCGCCGGATGTTCGAGGACCCCACCGTCGCCCAGCTCGCGCGGATGGTCAGCTCCCAGGCGGACCCGACGGTGACCGGGGCCGGCAACCCCCGGGGCGTCGCGAGCGAGGCGATGGCGGCCGACGCGGTGCTGCCGGCCGACGTCGTACCCGAGGACGGGGCCCTGCCCGCCACGACGGGCCCGTACCGCACCGTCCTGCTCACCGGCGGCACGGGATACACCGGTGCCTTCCTGCTCCGCGAACTGCTCGACCGCTCGTCCGCGACCGTCCACGTCCTGGTGCGCGCCGAAGGGCCCGAGCAGGCACACGAGCGGGTACGGGGGAACCTGGCCGAGTACGGGCTGCTGCGCGACGGGGACGAGCAGCGCATCGTCGGCGTCCCCGGCGACACCGGGCGCCCCTACCTCGGGCTGACGAAGGCGCTGTACCACCGGCTGGCCGCCGACGTGGAACTGATCATCCACAACGCGGCGATCTCCAGCTGGATCGTTCCCTACGCCAAGATCAAGCCGGTCAACGTGTTCGGCGCCCTGGAGGTGCTGCGGCTCGCCTGCCGCACACGCGTCAAGGCCGTCCACTTCGTCTCCACGATCGGCGTGTACCCCGGGCACGAAGGGCGGCGCAGCTGGGCCGAGACCCGGCTCACCGAGGCCGAGCACGTCGTCGGCGGCTACCGGCAGTCGAAGTGGGTCGCCGACAGCCTGATGCTCCAGGCCCGGGACCGCGGGGTGCCGACCCACGTGTACCGCCTCGGCGCCATCACGGGCTCGCAGACCACCGGCGCCTGCTCGCCCGACACCTTCATCAACCACCTGATCAAGGGCTGCGTCCAGCTGGGCGCGTACCTTGACTACGACCTGCTCCTCGACCTCGTGCCCGTGGACTTCTGCGCGGCCACGGTGGTGCACACCGCGCTCTCCGGAGGCCGCGAGGAAGCCGTCTTCAACGTCCCCAGCGCCGGATCCGTCGGCATGAACGAGATCTTCGAGCTGATCGTGGGCTACGGCTATCCGCTGCGCCGCCTGGACTACCGGAGCTGGTACCGCGAGCTCGCCGCCGCCGTGGAGCGCGGCGAGGAGAACGAACTCGCCGTCTACCTCCCGCTGTTCGGAGCCGACCAGCCGGCCGAGGAGGTCGGCTACCTGGGCAGCAGGCCGGACTTCCGCACCGACAACCTGCGCGCCGCACTCGACGGCTCGGGCATCGAGTGCCGGCCGGTCGACCAGGCGCTGTTCGACCTCTACCTCGACTACTTCGTCTCGTCGGGCTTCCTGCCCGCCCCTGCCGCCGGCACCGCCGGCGCCCAGACCCGGAGGACCGCGTGATGACCGCTCCCGCCGTACCCGCCTTCCCGATGCCGCGCCGGCACCCGCTGGACCCGCCGCCCCGGTACCGCGAACTCAGCGCCGAGCAGCCGGTCTTCCAGGTGCTCACCCCGCGCGGCGAGGCCGTCTGGGTGGTCACCCGCCACGCGGACGCACGCGCCGTGCTCACCGACACCCGGTTCAGCTCGGACCCGAAGACCCCGGGCTACCCCTCCTACATCTCCGGCGACACCCCGATCCCGCCCGGCTTCTTCCTCAACCAGGACGAGCCGGACCACGGCCGGCTGCGCCGCCTGGTGACCCGGGAGTTCCTCATCAGCCAGATGGAGGCGAAGCGGCCGAGGATGAAGGCGATCCTCGACACGCTGCTCGACGAGATGACGCGGGACGGGAACAGCGCCGACCTCGTGAGGCAGCTGGCCCTCCCGATGGCCGCCACCGTGATGTGCGAGCTCCTCGACGTCCCGTACGAGGACCACAAGATCTTCGTGACCCTGACGGACACGATCCTCGACCGCAGCAGCACGCCCGAACAGGCCGAAGGCGCCGCCCGCGAACTCATGGCGTACTTCGACGAGGTGGTCACCGCCCGCAAGCGGCAGCCGACCGACGACATGCTCGGCCGGCTCGTGGCGCAGGAGGAGGCCGGCCGGATCAGCCACGAGGAGTTCGTCGGCCTGGCGGCCCTGCTGATGCTCTCCGGCTACGACACCATGGCCCAGATGATCGGCCTGGGCACGGCCACCCTGCTCGAGCACCCCGACCAGCTCGACGATCTCAAGGCCGACCCGTCGCTCTACCCGCAGGCCATCGAGGAACTGCTCCGCTACCTCTCCATCAACCACGCCGGACTGCCCCGCGCCGCCACCGAGGACCTCACCGTCGGCGGCCAGGAGATCAAGGCCGGGGACGGCGTCCTGGTGATGATCAACGCCGCCAACCGCGACGCGGCGGTCTTCGAGGCGCCCGACACCTTCGACATCCACCGCAAGGACCCGCAGGCCCACGTCGCGTTCGGCCACGGCTTCCACAAGTGCATCGGGCTGACGCTCGCCCGCGTCGAACTCAGCACCGTGTTCGCCGGCCTCTTCGACCGGCTGCCCACGCTCAGGCTCGCCAGTCCGCTGGAGGACCTGCCGTTCCGGCACGACATGGTGCTCTACGGCGTCCGCGGACTGCCCGTCACCTGGTGATCGCCGGTGTCTCCACGCAAGGTCACTCACTTCACGAAGGACGCAAAGGACGCATGATGGTGGAAACGGTCTTCCTCCTGCCCGGCCAGGGGGGTTACACCCCCGGGCTGTTCGCCGGTGACGACTCGCCCGAGGTCCGGGAGGTCCTCGACACGGCCGACCGCATCGCGGCCGAGTTCGGACGCGGCGGCGTCTCGCACCTGCTGACGCACGCCGACGCGCCCTCCGCGGCGGACCTGGTGCGCTCGGACTCCTTCGCCCTGCAGCTCGGCGTGTTCACCGCGGCCGTCGGCAGCTTCCGCATCGCACGGCGCCGGCACACGCCGGACGTCGTGGTCGGGCACAGCATGGGGGAGATCGCCGCGCTGACGGTGGCCGGCGCCTTCGGCCTGGCCGACGGGGCGCGCCTGGTGTGCCACCGCTCGGAGGCCCTCCTGGCCCACTGCCCGTCGGAGGGCGGCATGGTGGCCCTGGAACTGCCCGCGGGCCGCGCGGCACACCTCGTGGGCGCCGTCGCCGACCGGCGACTGGCCGTCGCCGTGTCCAACGCGCCGCGCCAGACGGTCGTGGCGGGACCCGACGAGGCCGTCGCGGTCGTGGCGCGCCTCGCCGCGGCGCTGGGCGTTCAGGCGACCCGCCTGAACGCGCCGTTCCCCTTCCACAGCCCGATGCTCGCGGTCGCCGCCGAGGCCTTCGGCGAAGCGATCACCGGAATCCGGCAGCACCCGCTGCGGGCACCGGTGTACTCGCCGGTGGCCGGCGGATACCTCCAGGACGACACCGACCTCAAGGCACTGCTCGTCCGGCAGCTCACCACTCCGGTGCGGTTCATGGCGGCGGTGCGCGAGCTCCACGCCGACGGTGCGCAGCGCTTCGTGGAGTGCGGCCGGGCCGGGCTGTCCGGACTCGTCCGGCGCAGCGTGCCGGAGGTCGACACCACCCGTACCGCCGAGGCGCGGGGCGCCGACGCCGCGCCGGCACCGGTGACCGGGGCGACTCCCGTCCCGGCGCCGGCGTCGACGCCGACTCCCGTGGAGACGGCGCCTGTTGCGTCCGGTGTGAGTGTGCTGGACGAGTTGCGTGAGCTGTACGCGTCGGTGCTCGGGTATCCGGTGGAGGTGATCACCGGTGATGCAGATCTGGAGGCGGATCTGGGGATCGATTCGCTGAAGCGCGCGGAGATGCTGGGGAAGGTGTCGGCGCACTTCGGTCTGGGGGAGTCGGCGGTTGACGGTCGCTTCGTCGCCCAGCCCACGCTCGCCGACCTGGCGGCCCTGATAGCCGAGGTCCGGGGCGGCGCGGCTCCCGAGCCCCGGGCGACGCCGGCTCCGGCGCCGGTGCCGACTCCCGTACAGGCGGCGCCTGTCGCGTCCGGTGTGAGTGTGCTGGACGAGTTGCGTGAGCTGTACGCGTCGGTGCTCGGGTATCCGGTGGAGGTGATCACCGGTGATGCCGATCTGGAGGCGGATCTGGGGATCGATTCGCTGAAGCGCGCGGAGATGCTGGGGAAGGTGTCGGCGCACTTCGGTCTGGGGGAGTCGGCCGTCGACGGTCGCTTCGTCGCCCAGCCCACCCTCGCCGACCTGGCCGACCTCATCACCGCCGTCCAGCCGTCCGCGCGCTGATCTACGACAACGGGAGCCAGCATGTCCCTCGACCTCTCCGGCCGCACCGTCCTGGTCACCGGTGCCGGCGGATCACTCGGCACGTCCGTGACCCGGCGGCTCACCCGGCTCGGTGCGCGCGTCGTGACCTGCGACGCGTACGACGCGCCCCGCGTCCGGGCAGCGCTCGACCGGACCGGCGGCGGGCCGGGCGCGATCCACGCGCTCGTGAACGCCGTGGCCGGTGAGGAGGGACTGCGCGACGCCCGCGAGGCGACGGCCGCGGCCGTCGCCCTCATGACGCCGCAGGGGCCCGGTGCGATCGTGCACGTGGTCACGGACCCCCCGGCGCAGGAAGCGGTGGCCGGCCTCGTGCGCGATCCCGGCGCCTCGACCCGGGACGGCGTCCGCGTCAACGCCGTGGTGCTGCGCGAGGACGCCGAGCCGGCGGCGGAGGGCGTCGCGGAGCTCGTCGGGTTCCTGGTGTCCGACGACGCGTCGTCCGTCGACGGCAGGACGCTGCTCGTGAGCGGGCCGCCCGCCGGAACGGCGCCCGCCGACGACGCGGTCGTCGTCGTGGGCATGGGCCTCGCCCTCCCGGGGGCGAGTTCCCCCGAGCAGTTCTGGGAGCTCCTGACGAGCGGCGAGCCGGTCTTCGGAGAGCCCGGCGACCGGTTGGACATCGACGGCGTCTGGTCGGCCGACGACACCGCCGAGGACAAGACCTACTCGCGCGTGTCCGGCTTCATGACCGGCTTCGAACCCCACCCGCGCCTGCGGGAGGAACTCGAGTCCGGGGCCTTCGACGGCGAGGAGTACACGGCCCTGTGGCTGCGCCACTCCCTGCTCGGCGCCACCGAGAAGGTCACCGTCCGGCCCGGCGACCGCCAGCTGTTCGCGGTCGGCCTCACCCCCGACGGCAGCCACCACCTCGAGCACACCCTGGTCTCGGCCGGGGTGCGGAAGATCCTGGCCGACGCGGGCGCCAAGGTGCCGGACGAGATCGACACGATGTTCCCGCTGGCCTCCGGATCCCCGGAGGACGTACTGCCGTACCGCATCGCCCGCACGGCCGCCGCCGGCCTCCCCGACTCGGCGGAGATCGTCGTGGTCGACACCGCCTGCTCCTCCTCCCTCTACACCGTCGACCTGGGAGTCCGGGCGCTGCGCGCCGGCGAGACGGACGTGGCCCTGTGCGGCGGGGCCTTCGCGCTCAGCGCCCAGAACCTGGTGCTGTTCTCCAAGCTCCGCGGCCTCTCCCGGTCCGGCCGGGTGCGCTCCCTGGACCGGGGCGCCGACGGCGTGCTGTTCAGCGACGGAGCCGCGGTCCTCGCCCTGAAGACCTACGCCAGGGCGATCGCCGACGGCGATCCCGTCCTCGGGTTCGTCGCGGGCTTCGGCGGATCGTCCGACGGGCGGGGCAAGGCCATCTACGCCCCCAACGCCGCGGGCCAGACGATCGCCCTCGACCGGGCCTGGCGCTCCGCCGGCGTCACCTCCGAGGACGTGGACTGGATCGTCGCGCACGCCACCGGTACGCCGACCGGTGACCGTACGGAGATGAGCGCGCTGACCCGGAGCGCGGGCCCGGACAAGACGTGGACCATGACGTCCAACAAGTCCCTGGTCGGACACACCGGCTGGGCGGCGGGAGCGGTGTCGGCGATCCACGCCCTCCTCGCCATGCGGCACGAGGTCATCCCCGCCCAGCGGCAGTTCGACGAGCTTCCCGAGGGAATGTCGACGGCCGTGCACGTGCCGGTCGACGACGTGCCGTGGGCCGCCACCGGCGATCGCCCGCGCACCGTCGGCGTGTCGGCCATGGGCTTCGGCGGCACCAACGGCCACCTCGTCCTCACGGACCGGCCTCCGGCCCGCCGCGCGGACTCCGCCGGCCGGCCGGCGAGCACCGAGGACGACCCGGTGGTCGTGGTGGCCGCGGGCACACACCTGCCCGGCGAGCCGGACGAGGAGCGGGTCGGCCGCTGGCTCGCCGGAGGCGCCGCCGACTGGCCGGCGTCCTTCGGCGAGACCTACCCCCTGCCCTCGCCCGTGGAGGTCCGGCTGGCACCCTCCGCGATCGCCGCCATGGACCGCAGCCAGCTGATGGCCCTGCGGTGCGCGGACCTCCTCGCCGGCGACTGGGCGAAGAACGGGGAACTGGCCGCGCGCACCGGCGTGCTCGTCGGCCACAGCGGGCCGACCCGGGCCGCCCTCGCGTCCGACCTGCGCTGCTACCGCGAGGACCTGCTCCGCAGGCTGACCGGGCCCGCGGGCATCGCCCCCCGGACCCTGGACGACGCGGTGCGCGGCATGTCCCGGCCCGTCAACGAGGACGCCTATCCGGGGCTCATGCCCAACGTCATCGCGGCCCGGGTGGTGCAGCGCCTCGACCTCCACGGGCCGAACATGACGCTCGACGCCGGTCGGGACTCCACCACCTCGGCGCTTGCCACCGCCATCCGCTACCTGCGCGACGGCGAGATGGACCTGGCCCTCGTCATCGGCGTCAACGCCACCACGGACCACGTCCCCACCCACGGCAGCGAGGAGAACGCGGAAGCCGCCATCGGCTTCGTCCTGACCCGGCAGAGCGTCGCCCGGGAACACGGTATGACCGTCCTCGGCCGGGTGGGGCTCGCGACGGCCGGCGTACCCGTCGAGGCCGGAGCCGACGAGCGGCCGCGGGAACGCAACCACCGTGGCGCCGAGGGCGCCGTGGCGCTGCTGCACGCCCTGCGCTCCCCGCGGCACCGGACGGTCATCAGGCCGCTCGAGGACGACCACACGCCCGCCGTCGTGGTGACTCCCCAGCGGCCGGCCGCCGCCGAGGCCGAGGCCGCCGCCGCGGACCGGGCGGACAACGCGGAAGGGACCGACGGTGCGGACCGGGCCGACAGCGCGGAGAACGGCGGCTCGCTGAGCGGTCACCTCGCGCGGCACGCCCTCGTCCTGCGTCCCGTCCCCGTCCGGAACGTCCGCCCCCGCGTCGCGGCGCTCCCCGCCGGAAGCCTGGTGCTGACCGACGAGCCGGGCGCCCTGAAGGACGTCGGGATGCCGGCGGACTGCCTGGTCGTCGCCCCCCGGACCGCGCCGGGCGACACCACGCTGCCGTTCCCGGTGGTCCGCCTCGACGAGCCGGAGGACCTGGAGCGGCTGCTGACCACGGACGGCCGGTCGTTCGGCCAGATCCGCGTAGTCCTCTCCGGTTCGCGCGCCACCACGTCCGGCCGGGACGTGGCCCAGCGCGTCCTGGACCTCCACGACCTGGCGTTCCTGGCGGCCAAGCACCACGCCACGGCACTCGACGACGGCGGCTGCCTCGCGGTGCTCGCACTGGGCGCCATGGACGGCACGACTCCCGTCCCGGCCGCCGGCCTGTTCGGCGGCCTGGTACGCAGCCTGTCCCAGGAGCTGACCGGCTGCCTGGTGTTCGCCCTGGTCGTGGACGGCGAGGACGCGGCGGCGGGCCTGGCCCGGCTGTCCGAGGAGTCGGCCGCACACCGCCACGTCCCGGTCGCCTACGAGACGGGCGGCGTACGGCACGAGCTCATGCTGCTGCCGGTCGAGGCGCCGCGGGACGACACATCCCTCCGCCTGCCGGACGACCCGGTGATCGTGGCCACCGGCGGGGCCCGCGGACTCACCGCCCACCTGGTGCACGAGCTCGTGGCCGACCGCGCACCGCGCGCCGTCTGGCTGCTCGGCACCGGCCCCGCGCCCGACCCCTCCGCGACGGCCCTGGCCCGCCTGCCGCGGGCCGAGGCCCTGCGCGAGCTGATGACGCGGCACCCGGACGAGACGCCCGCCGTGCTCAGCCGCCGCTACGACCGGGCCGTCCAGCAGCTCGAACGCGCGGGCACGCTCCAGGAGCTGGAACGCTCCTGCGGCGCGGCGCGGGTCCACTACCGGCAGTGCGACGTCCTCGACGAGGCGGCCGTCCGCACGGTGATCGACGAGATCCTGGCCGAGGAGGGCCGGGTGGACGTGCTGGTGCACGGCGCCGGCCTGGCCCGCTCCGCCGGCATCGCCCGCAAGAAGCTCGCCGACTTCCGTGCCGTACGGGACGTCAAGGTCCGCGGATACGCGCACCTGCGGGCCGCTCTCGCGAACCGGCGCCCCGCGCTCTGGTGCAGCGTCAGCTCCGTCTCCGCGTTCACCGGACTGCGCGGCGAACCCGACTACGGCGCGGCCAACGAGTACCTGCTGCTCGCCGCCGCGCACGCCCGCGCGACCGAGGGCGCGGACGAGGTCGCCCTGGCCTCCGGGCTGTGGGTCGAGTCCGGCATGGCCTCGGCGGACACCCCGAGCGGTGCCTTCCTGGCCCGCCAGGGCGAGATCGGCCAGCTGACCGACGCCCAGGGCCGGGAGTTCTTCCGCACCGAGCTCCGCGGCCGCGGCAGCCACGGACTGGCCACCACCTGGATCGGCGACGCGGACTGGACGACCCTGCAGCGCAGGGCTCCCGGGTTCCGCGCGGCCTGCGAGGAAGAGGCCCGAAGAGCCCCGGAACCGGCGCGCACGCCGGCACCGGCCGCCACCCGGCGCGCGTTCCTGACCCGTTCCCCGGAGCGCGACGGCACCTCGGCCACGTGGACGGTCGAGGTGGACCTCGACGAGCACCCGTACCTCCTGGAGCACCTGGTCGACGGCCGGCCGACCGTGCCCGGCACCTTCATCCTGGAGATGGCGGCCGAGGCCGCGGCCGAGCTGGCCCCGGGCATGGTCCCGGCGCGGATCACCGACGTCGTCCTGTCCCAGTTCATCCGGGCGGCCCGGCACCGCTGGCCGCGGACCCTGTGCGTCTCGGCCGTACGCGACGGCGACCGGGTCGCCGTACGCATCACGTCACCCGCCGCCGCCCCCGTACCCGAGCGCGAGCACTCGCGCATGGTGGTGCACCTGGCCCGGACGCTGCCCGACGGGCCGTGGTGCCCGCCCGCCCCGGCCGACGGCACCGACGCCCCCAACACGTACGAACTGCCCGGCACACCGGTCCAGTTGAGCGGGGTGTTCGGAGCGCTGCGCCGTCCCCTGCTGACCGCCGACGGCGGCTCCGCCGAGCTGCGTCTCGCCCTTCCGCCGGGCGGCGGCGTGCACTCCCGCTTCCTCCTGCCGAGCGTCGCCCTCGACTGCCTGCTGCGCACCTCCGTGCTCGACGGCAGGCAGCCGGGGGAGGTGCCCGTGATGGTGCCCACGGCGCTGGCCTCCGTGGACCTGTACACCCCGGCCAACGACGTGGACCTGGCCGCAGGCCGGCCGGACGGACCGGTGCTCCGCCACTGGTTCGACCCCGCGTCCGGCGAGGAGCGCTGCGCCCTGGTCGGACCGGACGGCCGCGCCCTCGTCCAGGTGACCGGCATCCGGGGAGCGGAGCTGGGCCGGTACGACCCGGGAGCGCGGACCTGGCGTGCCGGGGCCGCACCGAGCCGCACGGGCGCGCCCGTGTGACCTCGGTGAGTTCGCAAGAGACCGACAACAGCGGCACCCAGGTGCCGCGGAGCAACGAGGAGAACGTGATGTCAGCCGAAGCAGCCGTCGGCACTCAGGCGGAGAACGGGCCGCCGGCCGACCGCGCCCGGGCATGGACCCTGGCGCTGGCCTCGGTCGCGATGTTCATGCTGATGCTCGACGTGACCGTGGTCAACGTCGCGCTGCAGGACCTGCGGACCTCGCTCGGGGCGGACTTCTCCGACCTGCAGTGGGTGATCGACTCGTACACCCTGACCCTGGCGGCCTTCCTCCTGACCGGCGGCTCGCTCGCCGACCGGCTCGGCCGCAAGCGGGTCTTCAACGCGGGCCTGGTCCTCTTCACGCTGTCCTCGCTGGCCGCGGGCCTGGCGCAGAGCGTCCTCGCGCTCAACGTGGCCCGTGGCGTCCAGGGCGTCGGTGCCGCGGTCCTGTTCTCCGTCGGGCCCGCCCTGATCGGCAACGAGTACCGCGGCGCCGACCGGGGCAAGGCGTTCGGCCTCTTCGGCGGCATCGCCGGTCTCGCCCTCGCCTTCGGGCCGCTGGTCGGCGGCTTCCTGACCGACGCCCTCAGCTGGCGCTGGATCTTCCTGATCAACGTGCCGATCGGGGCCGTGACCCTGATCGTGGGCGCCCTCCGGCTGCGGGAGTCGCGGGAACCGGCCGCCCACGGCATCGACTGGCTCGGCATGCTGAGCTTCGGCATCGGCCTCACCCTGCTCGTGCTCGGCTTCCTGCGGGGAGAGTCCTCCGGCTGGACCAGCGCGCCCATCCTCGGGGCGTTCGCGGCCGGCGTCGTCCTGCTCGTCCTCTTCGTCGTCATCGAGAAGGCGCGCGGCGAACGGGCCATGTTCGACCTCTCCCTGATGCGCACGCCCACCTTCGCCGGAGTGTGCCTGGCCACGCTGCTGTCCAACGCGACCAGCCTCGCCGCCGTCTTCCTCCAGATCTCCTACGTGCAGAACGTCCTGGGCTACTCGCCCTGGGAGACCGGTCTGCGCTTCATGCCGATGATGCTCACCCTCTTCGTCGTCGCCGGCGTCACCGGGGGCCTGCTCGCCAAGGTGGCGCCCGGCGTGCTGATCGGTCTGTCCATCGGCTTCATCGCGGCCGGCATGGGCCTGATGGTGCTCGTCGGCCCCGGCGACTCCTGGACGGCGATGCTGCCCAGCATGATCGTCACGGGCATCGGCATGGGCCTGTTCAACCCGCCGCGTGCGGCGGTCACCATCGGCGTGGTGCGGCCCGAGAAGGCCGGCATGGCCTCCGGCATGGGCGAGACCTTCCAGCAGGTCGGCGTCGCGGTCGGCGTGGCCGCCTTCGGCGCGCTCTTCCACCACAAGGTGGTCGACGACTTCGCCTCCTCGGCCGCGGGCACGGCGCTGGGCGGCAAGGCCGAGGCGGTGGGGCAGCAGGTCGCGACCGGCGGCACCTCGGGACTGGCGGACACCGTGTCCGCGTCCGTCCTCGACCACGTGACGGCGGCGGCCCGCTCCGTCTTCGTCGGCTCCCTCGCCGACGTCATGGTCGTCTGCGCCGCGGTGGCGGCCGTCGGCGCGGCCATCGCCTTCTTCACCATCCGCAGCCGTGACCTGCACGAGAGCGCGCGCGGCGAGGCCGTGGAACCGAGCCCGGCGAAGGCGACCGCCTGACCGAGGCGTTCGCACGCAGCACCCGTGACACCGGCGAGAGGAAGTGGGGCGAATCCCTATGCAGCAGACCGTGAAGGTGGTCGGGATCGGGGGTTCGCCCCGGCCGGACTCGACGGCCGAGCGGGCCCTCCGCGCCGTCCTGGCCGAAGCGGAACGACAGGGGGCGGAGGTGTCGTTGATCGGCGGCGCCGAGCTGGTGATGCCGCTCTACGACCCGCGCGACGAGCTCCGCTCGGCGCGGGCGCTCCGACTGGTGGCCGAGATAGCCGGCGCGGACGGTCTCGTCCTCGCCAGCCCCGCCTACCACGGGAGCATCTCGGGACTCGTCAAGAACGCCCTCGACCACGTCGAGGAGCTGCGCGAGGACCCTCGCCCGTACTTCAGCGGGCGGGCCGTCGGCAGCGTCGCCGTCGCCCAGGGCTGGCAGGGCGGTGTGTCCACGCTCGCCGCACTCCGCGACGTGACCCACGCCCTGCGCGGCTGGCCCACCCCGCTCGGCGTCGTGGTGAACACCGAGACGACCCGTTTCGGCCCCGACGGCGAGTGCGGAGATCCGCGCGTGCGGGGGCAGCTGGCGACCATGGCCGCGCAGGTCGTGGACTTCGCCCGGATGAACCTCCGCGCGCCGGCGGCGCGGGAGGCCGCCGGCGTCGAGGTCCTGGCGCCGGCGGGGAAGTGAGGACGCCCGTGGTGACCCGCCTGGCCACCCGGCCGACCAGGCGTCCGCTGGCACACGGAGCCGTGACCTGCCCCCGGCCCGTGCCGGGGGCGGCGCTGCGGCTGTTCCTGTTCCACCACGCCGGCGGCTCGCACCTCCTCTACAAGGACTGGGAGCACGAGTTCCCGGCCGACTGGGAGGTGTGCCTCCTCGACGCCCCCGGCCGGGGACGCCTGAGCGGCGTTCCCCTGATCGACGACAGCGACGAGCTGGCGGCCTTCTTCGCCAGGGAGCTCCTGCCGTGGACGGACCGGCCGTTCGCCTTCTTCGGGCACAGCATGGGAGCCCTGGTCGCGTACGAACTGACGCGCCGCCTGACGGCCGACGGACGCCCCCTGCCCGTGTGGCTGGGCCTGTCCGCCTGCGGTGCGCCCCAGGCCGCTCGCGACCCGGGGAAGCCGAGCGCGCGCCACCTGCTCACCGACGGCGAGCTCAGGGACTGGCTGCGGTCGGTCGGCGGCACACCTGACGCGGTGCTCGACGAGGACGCGACGTGGCGCCACTTCGGTCCGGTGTTCCGCAGCGACTTCGCCCTCGTCGACACCTGGCGGCCGGCGGCCGACGCCGCACCGCTGCGGACCGCGGTCTCCGCGTTCGGCGGTGCGGACGACCCCGTGGTCGGGCGGGAGCGCCTGGCCGCCTGGGCGGGCCGTACGGAACGCTTCCTGGGCCTGAACATGTTCGACGGCGGCCACTTCTACCTCGCGGACCACCGCCGGCCGCTCACCCGGCGCATCACCGCGGCGGTCGCCGCGGCGCGCCGCACGACGCGGGGCCACCTCGCGTGACGGCGGCCGAGGCCTTCGTCTGGACGGTGCCGCTGCCCGCCACGGCGCGCGCGAGCGACCTCGCCCTGCTCGACGACGCCGAACGCGCCAGGGCCGACCGCTACGTACGGGCCCGGGACAGGGCGTCCTTCGTCGCCGGACGGGCCGCCCTGCGGCGCGTGCTCGCGGAGCACCTGGGCGTCGGAGCCACCGCGATCGTCTGGGGGCGCGGTCCCTGCCCGGGATGCGGCAGCGACCGCCACGGGCCGCCGCGGATCGTCGAACCCCCGGCGTCCCCGGCCTTCGGCTTCTCCCGCTCCGGCCCGTTCGCGCTGGTGGCCGTGTCGCCGTCCGGGCCGGTGGGCGTGGACGTCGAGGCGCTGCGCCCGCTCGACGTGCGGGAGACGGCCGGTCAGTGCCTCTCCCCGACGGAGGCGGCGTACGTCCTCGGACTCGCGCCGGGGGAGCGGCTGAGAGCCTTCCACCGCGCCTGGGTCCGCAAGGAGGCGGTGACCAAGGCGGTCGGCGTCGGCATCGCGACGGACCTGAGGGCCGTCGACGTCAGCCCCGACCGTCCCGGGACCGTCGAGGTCCGCTGCGACGCGGGAACGGGACCGGGCTCCTGGACGGTGACGGACCTCGACGTCGGTGCGGAAGCGGTCGCCGCGCTGGCCCTTCCGGGAACGACGGGACAGCCCGCGATCCATGCGCGATGCTGGGGAACGCTTGAAAGCAGGAAAGGAATCAGATGAAATTCGTCGCCTTATCCGGGAGCCTGCGGGCCAGGTCGCTCAACACCGCGGTGGTGCGCACGGTCGCCGACCTGTGTCTGCCACCGGTCTCGATGACGGTCTACGAGGGCCTGGGGGAGCTGCCGTTCTTCAACCAGGACGTGGAGAGCGAGTGCCCGCCGCCCGAGGTCATGGCCTTCCGCGCACTGCTCGCGTCCGCCGACGCGGTGCTCATCTCCAGCCCGGAGTACGCGCACGGCACCTCGGGCGTCCTGAAGAACGGCCTGGAGTGGGTGGTCGGCGGCGGAGAACTCGTGGACAAGCCCGTCGCCGTGGTCACCGCCTCGCCGTCGATGACCGGCGGGGACAGGGCCCAGGCCTGGGTGAAGGAGACCCTGGAGGTGATGGGCGCCCACGTCCTCCCGGAGTCGCTTCCCATCCCGCTGGCGGGTGCCAAGATCGCCGACGGCCGGGTCCACGACGAGGCGACCCTGGGCGCCCTGAAGGACGTCCTGGCGGCGATGGCCCGGGCGGCGAAGGAGCAGGGCTCCGAGGCGTGAGCCCGCGGCCCCTGAACGCACCGGTCTCCCCGGTGCGTTCGGGGGCCGCGGCGTGTCAGCGCTTGCCGATGTCCCTGAGCGGCAGTCCCCCGTTCGCGAGGACCACCTTGGAGAAGGCGCCGGCCAGCTCCGTGAGCCGTCGGGTGCCCTCCGCCCCCAGGTGCGCGTAGGGCGCCAGGTCCAGGCGGTCGGTCTCGGCCTCGACGGCCCGGCGCAGCTCCGCGCCCTGACCGGTCAGTTCGCCCTCGGCGTCGAGGATCCCGCGCTCCACCAGCCGCTGCCGGGCCGCCGCCCACTCGTCCGGCGACCAGCCGCGCGCGGACTGCAGGTATCCGGGCCGCCAGTTCGTCCCGGTGGCGGTGTGGGAGACCAGGGCCTCGAGGCCGTCGAGACCGGCCGCGGTGAGCGCCACGACGTGTCCGTCGCCGCGGTGTTCGCGCAGCAGCGTCGCGGCGTGCCACAGGGCCAGGTGCGGCGCCTCGGGCACCGGCAGGTCGGCGTTGGCCGAGTACAGGGGCCGGCCGGGCCGGCGGCACCCTTCGGCCGCCCGGAGAGCCAGCCCGGCGGCCTCCGCCATCTCGGGGGACGTCAGCGCCTCGCGTCCGAGGAGCCGGGTGAGGTACGCGTCCGTGATCCGCAGCCGGGTCTTCAGGACGGCTGCGGGGGACGTGACGTCCCAGGCGCGGGGAAGGTGCCGCGCGACGAGGTCCGGGTGGAAGTTGTAGAAGGCCGCAGTGACCACTCCGGAGCCGACCGCCCCGAAAGGCGCGGCACGCCCGGCCAGGTAGGCCATGGGACCGGCCTCCAGACCGAGTCCGGCGAAGGCCTCGTCGTGCTCGGGCGAGAAGTAGTACGCCGCGTGGATGGGATGGTGTGCGTTGTAGCAGCGCCGTGCTTCGCGCGGGGATATCGCCGTCATGGCACCCACGCTACGTGGCGGAGCCGTCGCCCGGCCCGTAGTCGTCCAGGTCGCCTGCCCCGGGCCCGCCGCGCGCAGGCGCCACCGGTGCCGCGGTCCCGCCGAACTCGTCGCCCGGGTTCGGGAGTTGTACGCGCGAGGGCTTGACGGGCATCGGCCGTCTCCATAACTTCACACCTTGAAAAAAGCCTTGTCGTGTCGCGGGACGCAGGGCGGTCCGGGCCTGCCGGACCGCCGTGGCGACACGGCACCCCCCACCCGAAAGGCTGTCAGGTGCATTACAAGTCTTGGTTTCCCGCGCGCCGCGGCGGGCGGCGCCCCCGCCGCCTCGCCACCCTCCTCACCGGCGCCCTCCTCGCCGGCGGCCTGGTCACCGCCGGATCCGGCGCCGCCCAGGCCGCCGGCGAGCGGGTGGACGTGTGGCTGACCACCACCTCCGACTCGGGGGGCCGTGCCGTCACGCGCGGGCTCGCCCCTCAGACACCGATCGCCTTCGGCCCCGCCGGCGGCAGCGCGAACCACACCATCACCGTGGACGAGACCACCACCTACCAGCAGTTCGAGGGCGGCGGCGCGTCCATCACCGACACCACCGCCCACCTCCTGCGCGGCGGGGCCGTCAGCGCCGCCACCCGCGACGAGGTCATGCGCCGGCTGTTCTCGCCGACCGAAGGCATCGGGCTCTCCTTCGTCCGCAACCCGATCGGCGCCTCCGACCTCTCCCGGCCCGGCAACGTCTCCCTCGACGACACGTGCTGCGACCTCTCCGACTTCGGGACCAACGGCTACGACACGAACGTGCGCCTGCTGACCGCCCAGGCCAAGCAGCTCAACCCGACCCTCCGGGTCAAGGGCGTCCCGTGGAGCGCCCCGGGATGGATGAAGGACAACGGCCGGATGGACCAGATGGGCTGGCTGAAGTGGGAGTACTACCCGCTCTACGCCCAGTACCTGGTGAAGTACGTCCAGAGCTACCAGGCGGCCGGGGTCAAGGTCGACTACCTCTCCGTCCAGAACGAGCCGAACTGCTGCCAGGCCGGCAACCCCACCGCCATGAACTACCCCGGCATGAGCTGGAACCCCTCCGGCCTGGTCGAGTTCACCAAGAACCACGTCTACCCGGCCTTCCGCGCCGCCGGCCTCACCACCAGGATCCTCGTGCACGACTGGAACTACGGCGACTACGCGAACTTCGGCGCGGCCGTGCTCGACGACGCCGGCGTGCGCGACGACCCCCTCTTCGGCGGGATCGCCTGGCACGGCTACTTCGGCGACCCGGCCGTCGGCAGCCAGGTCCACGCCCGGTACCCGTCCGTGCGGCAGTTCAGCACCGAGCACTCCGGCGGCACCTGGATCACGAACCAGCACGACGAGGACCTGAAGGACATCGTCACCTACGCCCGCAACTGGAGCAGCAGCCTGGTGAAGTGGAGCCTGGCCCTCAACCAGGACATGGGTCCGCACAACGGCGGCTGCGGCACCTGCACCGGACTGATCACCGTCCAGGAGGGCGGCGCGCGCGCCGGACAGGTCGACTACACGATCGAGTACTACACGACCGGTCACCTCACGAAGTTCGTCCGGCCCGGCGCGTACCGGATCGCCTCGACCGACGACCCCGCCCTGCCCAACGTCGCCTGGCGCAACCCGGACGGGTCCAAGGCGCTCATCGCCCACAACGGCGGCACCTCCGCCCGGTCCGTCCGGGTCGACTGGGGCGGCCAGTCCTTCACGTACACCCTGCCCGCCCGCACCACCGCGACCTTCACCTGGGCGGGCACGCCCGGCGGCACCGCCCCCACCGGACCGCTGACGGGTCTGGCAGGCAAGTGCCTCGACGTGGCCGGCGCGGCCACCGCGGACGGCACCCCGGTCCAGCTCTACACCTGCAACGGGACCACCGCACAGCGCTGGACGCTCGCCGCAGACGGCAGCGTCCGGGCCCTCGGCAAGTGCCTCGACGCCACCGGGGGCGGCACCGCCGACGGCACCAAGGTGCAGCTCTACACCTGCAACGGAACCGGCGCGCAACGCTGGTCGTACAACCCCACGACGCACGACGTCGTCAACACGGCCGCCGACAAGTGCCTGGACGTCACGGGCAACTCGTCGGCCGACGGCACCCGCGCCCAGATCTGGACCTGCACGGGCGGCGCCAACCAGAAGTGGACCCACCAGCCCTCCTGACCGGGACGCAGGCCGGGACGCGCACCTCGTGTCCCGGCCCTCCTGCCGCCGGGTTCCTCAGGCGGGCATGTTCTGTTCCGCCCAGACGACCTTGCCGGTCGCGGTACGGCAGGAGCCCCAGCGGCGGCAGAGCATGTTGACGAGCTGGAGGCCCCGGCCGCCCTCGTCGCTGACGTCCGCGTGCTGGATCTGGGGCAGGTCGGGGCCGGTGTCCGAGACCTCCACGACGAGACGGTCGCCCCGCAGCAGGCGCAGCGCACCGGGCCCGTTGCCGTAGCGCAGCGCGTTGCCGACGAGCTCCGAGACGACGAGTTCGCACACGTCGGCCAGTTCCCCGAGCTGCCACGCGGCGAGCTGCTCCTTGACCAGGTGTCGTGCCGCCGACGCGGCCCGCCCGTCCTGGGGCAGCTGCCACACGCGCAGGTCGTCCCGGCTCTCCCGGGTGCTCGTCGCGGCGAGGACCACCGCCTCGTCGAAGCGGTCCACGCCGGCCGGCGCGCGCTCCACGAGTCCGCCTCCTTCGAGGGCCTCCGGGGCGAGGTCGCGCGCCGCCGCGCGCAGGAGCTCCAGCTGGTCGCTCAGGTCGGCCTGCCGGGACTTGACGAGCCCGTCCGTGTACAGGACCAGCCCGCCGCCCTCCGGCACGGTCAGCCGCACCGGGTCGTACGGGATGACTCCCGCCCCGAGCGGCGCGCCGATCGGCACGTCGACGAAACCGGCCGAGCCCCGTCCGTCGAGGAGCAGCGGGGGCAGGTGCCCGGCGAGGGCCAACGTGCAGCTGGAGTCCGCCGGATCGAAGACCGCGCAGAGGAACGTGGCGACCTGCTCGTCCTCCAGGTCGCGGGTGGCCAGGTCGAGCCGGGCCAGCACGCGCTCCGGAGCCATGTCCAGGGTCATCAGCGTCCGGGCGACCGCACGGAGGCGTCCCATCGTCGCCGCCGCCGGCAGCCCGTGGCCCATGACGTCCCCCACCATGAGGGCCGTCCGCCCTCCGGGCAGGGCCATCACGTCGTACCAGTCGCCGCCCGCCCCGTGATGGGTCGCCGTGGGCGCGTACTCGGCGTGCACGCGCAGGCCGTGCGTCACCGGGGTCGCGCGCGGCAGCAGGGTGCGCTGCAACGAGACGACGCGCTCGCGCTCGCGCCCGTACAGCCGGGCGTTGTCGAGGAACACGGCGGCCTGGGAGGCGAGTTGCTCCGCCAGCGCCAGGTCCGTGCGGGTGAACGGCGGCGAGCCGGGGCCCCGCACGAAGTCGGCCGAACCGAGCAGCAGCCCACGGGCGATGAGCGGCACCGCCAGATAGCTGTGGACCCCGGCGGCCCGCATCTTCGCCGCGGCGCTCTCGGTCGGCGCGACCTTGGAGTAGTCGTCGTCGCGCATGCGGCTCACGAGCACGGGCCTGCCCTGCCGCAGGCAGTAGCGGTGGAGCAACGTCTCGTGATGCCACTCGTCGCGGACGAAGGTCTCGCCGACCGGAGTCGGCTCGAGCGACGACAGCTCCTCGATGGCGGAGATCGCCGTGGCCCGCATCGGGGGGATCCCCGTACCGGTCCACCGCGCGCCCTCGTCGCCCCGCAGGACGCTCTCGAGGATGTCCACCGCCGCGCCGTCGGCGAAATCCGGAACGGTGAACCGGGTCAGCTCCTCGGCGGTGCGCTCCAGGTCCAGGGTCGTGCCGATGCACGAGGCGGCGGAATTCAGCCAGGCGAGCCGCCCGCGCGTCGTGAGCCTGTCGAGGGGGACCTCTCCGCCGACGCCCCTGCCGAGCCGCCCGCGGGACCCGGCCAGGCGGCGTGCCGCGCCGCTTCGCGTGGACGAGGCGCGCCTGGTCAGGCGCCGTCGCCCGTTGCCGCCGTGCACTCGTTCGGCCTCCAGACAGGAACTCGACACCACATGATGCACAGCATGCACCGGAACAGGTCCCTGCGCACCGGTCACACGGAATCGAATCCGCCGCCGGCCGTGGTCACGGCCTGATCGCGGGTGGTGTCGCCGCCGCGCCGGGCCGTCAGGTCCCGTCGGCGGCGCCGGTCGCCTTCGTGTGACGGAACAGCGTCACGGCCGCCAGGGCGACCACCGCCGCGCACGTCAGGACCGCCAGGGCCTGGGCCCAGGCGAACCGCGAGCCGAGACTGCCCTGCAGCACGTCGACCGTGCGGGCGCCGGCGAGGACGTGGACCGCGAGCAGTCCGACGGTGCCCGCCGCCGTGGCGGCCCAGGCGGTCGCGGTGTCCCGCGCGGCCAGCCAGGCGCCGGCCACCAGGCAGAACAGGGTGACCACGACCGACAGCAGGGAGGCGTTGGCACCGGAGCGCAGGCCTGCCACGTCGGTCGGCAGGTGGATCAGGCCGCACGCGAACAGGGCGGCCGCGGCCGGCCAGCGCAGCGGCGACCGCAGTGCCGGAGTGGACGTGTGACTGCCCGGGCCCGCCGCCAGGGCGTGGTCCAGCGGCGACCTCGCCGACGTCTTCGGACCGCGCGACGGCTTGGGCGGGCGTTCCGCCCCGGACGCGGCCGCGGCCGCGGGCCGCGCGTCCTCCAGGGTCGGCCGTGTCGAGTCCTCGCCGCCGCCGACGGCCCGCCAGCTGCTGCTGTCGGCGCCGATGATGTTCACCAGGGCGACGATGTCCTCGATCGGCCTGCCCACCGCCGCGGCGCGCAGCGTGGTCTCGGCCTGGTGGAGGTCGTACCCCGCCTCGTTGAGCAGGGCGACCAGCTGCCGCACCTCTTCGAGCGGACGGGACACGGCGGCGGCGCGCAGGGCCAGGTCGGCGGGTCGCGACAGCTCGCCGGACTCGTTGAGCCGGGCGACGAGCGCGGCGACCTCGGGCACCGGCCGCTCGGTCGCCGCCGTCCACAGCAGGGTGCGGATCGCCTCCTCGCCGTCCTCGTCCTGGTCCTGGCCCTGGTCCTGGTCGGGTTCCGGGGCGTCGGGCTCCGGAGCGGGAGCGGAAGCGGCCTGGTGCACGGCTTCGGGCTGCACGGCTTCGGACTGCGCGGCTTCGGGCTGCGCCGCCTCGGGCTGCGGAACTTCGACCTGGGGCGCGTCGACGTGCCGCCCTTCGACGTGCGGCGCTTCGACGTGCGCAACCACGGGCTCCGCAGGCGCGGGCTGTGCGGCCACAGCCTCCGCAGGCTCGCGGTGCGCGGGCTCGGGCCTCGCCACCTCGGGCTGCGCGGCGAAAGGCTGCGCGGCGAGAGGCTGCGGGGCGTCGGACTTCACGGCGTCGGTCGTCACGGCGTCGGACTTCACGGCGTCGTGTGCCGCCGCCTCGGGCTGCGCGGGTTCGGACTTCGCGGCCTCGGGTTCCGGAGCGAGGGGCTCCACGGCATCGGGCTCCGGAGAGGTGTCCCGGGCCCCCGTGTCGTCGTCGTCCGCCGTTTTGCTGTCAAAGGGTTCGGGGGTCATGACAGGGGTGCTCCGATCGCGGACACCTGGTGAGGCGTCCACCGTGGCTGGATCAGGAACGCGCCGACAAGCGCGTACTGAACACCACTAGGAGGCAGCGGCCGAGGCTGCGCCATCCGGGAACGGCCTCGCTGAGCCGTCGGAGCGAAAAGACCCCCGGATCTGACTACCTTGCGTGACCTGGGCAGGTCCGCAGGGGTGGCGCCCCTCAGCCTCCCGTACGGAGCGATCGCCCGCTGTCTGATCGAAACTCGATCATTCGACAAAGGTGCATTGACTCGATCATCCGTCACCCCTAGCTTCTGGCGACACCAGACCGCCAGAAGGGTGTCGCGTCATGACCAGCAGGCCATTCGCAGGCCGGCGGGCGACGGGCCGGGGGCTCCTCGCCCTGGCCCTCGCTCTCGCCGGCACCATCGCTCTCGCAGAGACCTCCGCCTCCGCTTCGGCTTCCAACTCCGCTTCGGCCTCCGCTTCCGCCTCGGCCTCGGCCGAGTCCGTGGGCAGCACGACCTACGTGGACTGCTCCCGCCCGCTGGCGGGTGACGGCAGCGAGGCATCGCCGTTCAACAGCATCGCCCAGGCCAACGGCAGGACGTACGCCCCGGGCGACACCCTCGCCTTCGCGTCCGGCACCACCTGCACCGGCTCGCTCGCCCCGCGCGGCAGCGGCACCGCCACCGCACCCATCACCCTCACCGCGTACGGGACCGGCGCGCTGCCCGTGCTCGACGGCAACGGCGCGGCCGACGTCGTCTCCCTGACCAACCAGGACCACTGGCGGATCAGCGACCTCAAGCTGACCAACCCGGCCTCCTCCCTCGCCCGCCGTACCGGACTGCGGATCTCCGCCACCGACGGCACGGCGCACCGCGGGTTCGACGTCGGACGCCTCGTCGTCGACCGGGTGGCCGGACAGACGAACAAGACGAGCCCGACCACCGAGGACTTCGTGCAGTCCGCCGGCATCGTCACCGGGGCGAGCGGCACCAACTCCACGCTCAACGACGTGCACGTCCACCACAACCAGATCAGCAACACGGGCGGCGGCGGCCTCAAGATCCGCGTCGGAGCCATGGCGGTCAAGGGCTCGGGAGTGCTGGTCGAACACAACGTCATCAAGGACGTCGGCGGTGACGGCGTCATCGTCAGCTACGCCGACGCGCCGATGATCCAGTACAACAACGCCTCCGGGGTCGGCAACGGCGTCTACCCCTTCTCCGGCGGCAACTTCGCCGGCATCTGGGTGCTCGGCGACCGCGACCCGACCATCCAGAAGAACGCCGTGTACGGCATCACGCGGATGTCGGTGGCCGACAGTCAGGCCTTCGACTGCGACTGGGGCAACACCGGCACCTGCACGATCCAGTACAACTTCAGCCGCGACAACATCGGCGGCTTCTTCCTCGACTGCGACGGCTGCGGAACGATCGGCGGCGCCAAGCAGGTCATCCGCTACAACATCTCCGAGAACGACTGCCGCATGAGCAGCGTCACCGCGGGCCGTTCGGCACTGCACATGTACAACAACGTCTTCTACTGCACGGACCGGAGACTCGACATCACGCTCCCCGAGGAGAGCGTCGTGGAGAACAACATCTGGGGGGGCACCGCCGATTCCCGACTGCCCACCGGCGCCGGCATCCAGTGGCTGTGGAACGTCTTCCAGGGAGTACCGCGTCCGACGGCCAACGGCATCGTCGGCGACCCGCGTTTCGTGAGCCCCGGCACCGGTGGCGACACCATCGACTCGGTCGACGGCTACAAGCTGCGCGCCACCTCACCGGCCCTGAACAACGGCTCCGTGATCAGCGGGAACGGCGGCCGGGACTACTGGGCGAACCCGGTCTCCGCGACGACGAAACCGCACCGCGGCGCGTACAACGGACCGGGGCTCTAGGTCCCGCTGCTCCCTGACCTATCCTGACCGCCGCCCTCCACGCGGGGAGGGCCCTGACGGAAGGGCGGCGGAGTGCCGGACGTGTACGAGCTCCTGCTGGACGCCGAGCTGCACAAGGCGTTCGACGAGTGGTCCAGCTATCTGGACGCCCGCACCGGCGAGGACCCTCAGGACCGTGCACGACTGCGCTCCGCCCTGCAGTCGGCCCGCGCGGCGGCGGCCGCCGGCGATCGTTCCTCCGCGCGCGCCCTCGTGGCGGAGATGTACGACGCCGCCCAAGGGGCCGGTCTTCCGTGGGCTCCGGTGCGGCCCGGCCCCTGCGCGTCGGACCGGCAGGCCCGCGACTACGCGAAGGACGAACTGCGGCAGGTGCTCCCCGTGGACCTGCGCGAGGATCTCGACAGCGTCGCGATCTACCTGAGCGTCACCCGCCGTCGGCTCAGGGCGGCTTCCCACCTCGACGACGCCACACGGCAGGACGTCCTCTACGTCTCCGCCCGCGCCGCGATGGCCCTCGATCTGGGCCATCTGACGGCCGCCCGCCGGGAACTCGAACGCCTCAAGGCGATCGCGCGGCGCTGCGGCGTGGAGTCCTGAACCCACGGCGGCGACGGCGGTGACCCGGCCGCCCGGCCGCCCGGCGAGCCGTTCCCCGCGGACTCATGACCGCGACCCCGTCGGAAACGGCGGTCAGTCCGGCACGCAGGCCCGGAACCTGCGCAGGAGTTCGTGGGCGGCCGGGCTCTGGGCGTCGAAGGTCTGACGCCTCTGCTCGGCGGTGACGTCCGGTCCCCAGACACGGGCGCCGTGACAGCGGAAGCAGAACGCGACCTCGAAGAGCTGGTCGGTGCCGCTGTGAGCCCGGATTCCCCAGCCCGGCAGGAAGCAGCGGTACAGCTCGTCGCCCGGCAGGGCGGTGATCAGGTCCAGCGCCTCCCGGATCTCGTCCCCCGCCCAGATCGCGACGGTGTCACCGGTCAGGTCCCTCGACGTCAGATGCCGGACGGGATCGGTGATGCGGACGACCTCGATCAGCTCGGGTCTCGCAGGGGTGAGGGGCAGCAGCATGCCGCCAGACTCGCCGATCTCGGCACCCCGGGCCAGAGGCGGCGGGGAGGAAGTCTTCGCGCCCGTCGCCAGGGCGCGCGTCCACACTGTGGGGGAACCCGTGGAGGATCCGTGAACGCACGGTGATCGGGCGTTGATCGGCCGTAGAGCCCTCCCGTGTTCCATCGGCGTCAGGGGGAAGACGGCCCGACGGTCACCACCGGTCGCGCCGCCCCCGGCGTGCCGTACGGCGCCCGGGCCCCCGTCCCCGGTAGTTGGCCAACCCACGGAAGGTGGACGAGGCATGGACGGTGTGCGGCCGCAGCAGTCGACGGCGGGCTTCGGAGAGCTGCTCAGGATCTGGCGCGAGCGGATCGGCCTGACCCAGCAGGTCCTCGCCGATCTCGCCACCCTGAGCGTCCGGGCGATCCGGGACATGGAGAGCGGACGGGTGCAGCGCCCCCGGCAGGAGACGGTCCGTCTGCTCGCCGACGCCCTGCGGCTGGAAGGCCCCAACAGGTCCGTCTTCGAGGCGGCGGCGCGCCGGCACGCGCTCGCCGAGGAGCCGCGCGACGAGCCGACCGCGCCGCCGGTCGCCCGCGGCGCGATCGTCGGCCGGGAGCTGGAGGTCGAGGTGCTCGCCGACGCCCTCGCCGTCCACGGCGACCGGCTGATCACCGTGGCCGGCCTGGGCGGGGCCGGCAAGACCCGGCTGGTCCTGGAGGTCGCGAGACGCCTCCACCTCGCGTCCCGCTGGTCCGTGCGCTGGATCGACTGCGACCGGCTCCCCGTCGCCGGACTCGTCCGCCGCGCGGACCTCGCACGCGCGATCGCGGACCTCCCCGGAGTGATCGGCGAGCGGCCCACCCTGCTGGTCCTGGACGGCGCCGACGCCGGCGTGGACGCGGCTCTCCTCGACGAACTGTTCCTGCGCTGCCCCGGTTTGCGGGTCCTCATCACGGCCAGGGTCGCGCAGCCGCTGCCCGGTGGCCAGGTGATCCCGCTCGCCCCGCTGCCCACGCCCGGGCCGGAACTCGACCACGACCCGGCGGCCCTCGCCGAGGTGGGAGCCGTCCGGCTGCTGCTCTCCCACCTGCGCCGCCTGCGCCCCGGCTACCGCCTGGAGGCCGACGAGGCCCCCGCCGTCGCCGCGCTCTGCCGTCAGCTCGACGGACTGCCGGGGGCCCTGGAGCTGGTGGCCGGCTGGTCGACGGTGCTCTCACCGCGCCAGCTCGTCGCACGACTCGCGGACGGCCCGTTCCACCTCGCGCCCCCGCCGGCCGGGTACGGCGGCAGGGCGGACGTCGGCGCGGCACTCGGGGCCGCCCTCGACCGGCTGACGCTGGGCCAGCGTGACCTGCTGGAGCGGCTCGCGGCCGAACCGGGGGACTGGTCGGGCGAGGACGCCGCCGAACTGAGCGGCCGACCGCCGCACGAGTGCCTGGCCGCGATGCACGAACTCCTCGCGAACGGGCTGATCCGCAGCGTCCCGGCCCGCGACGGCGTCCGCTTCACCGTGCTCAACCTCTTCCGGCGGTTCTGCGCCGGGACCGGCGCGCACGCGCACGCGCACCTCGAACTGGCGGCGGCGAGCTGAAGCCCCGGCCGAGGACCGGGACCGGGCCGCACCCTCGCCGGTCGATACTGCCCGCATCCTGCCGGGTGAGCTGCCGGTCCGCCGCCCGCGACCTCCCTAGCGTTCTGTCCACGGGAGGGACGGCCGGACCGCCGGACACCCGGAGGGCCCGCCACTCCCCGGGACTCCCACCACCTACCGACACAGAGGTTTGCGCCGTGGAGCAGCATGCCGTGGAGCAGCACGGAAAGGCCGAGCCGGCCGTTCTGGACGTCGTCGTGACGACCATGGCCTCGGACTCGCACACCTGGAACCTGGTCTTCCTCCAGCTGCTGCTCGAGGAGCTGGGGCACCGGGTCACCAACCTGGGCGCGTGCGTACCGGACGAGCTGCTGGTCGCCGAGTGCCGCCGGATCGCGCCTGACCTGATCGTGCTGAGCAGCGTCAACGGACACGGCTTCCACGACGGGCTGCGACTGATCGCCGCACTGCGCGCCTGCCCCGAGCTGGCCGGCACGGCGACCGTGATCGGCGGGAAGCTCGGCATCGCGGGCCCCGGCGACCCCGCCCGGCAGCGGGAGCTGCTGGCGGCGGGCTTCGACGGCGTCTTCGAGGAAGGCGGCTCGGTCGTCGAGTTCCGCTCCTTCGTCGACTCCCTGCCAGCGGGGACCAACTCCCTGCCCACGGGGACCGCCTCCCTGGCCGCCGCGACCGACGCCCGGCCGACCGGATCGTGTCTGCCGCCCGCCGGGACCGGCTCCCGGCCCACCGGATCGTGCCTGCCGCCCCCCGGGGCCGGTTCCCCGGCCACCGGTTCCGGCCTGCCGGCCACCGGTTCCGGCCTGCCGCCCTCCGAGACACGCGCCGTGTCCGCCGGTGCCGGGGCGCTCCTGTGACCGGCTCCGAAGCCGGCGTCGCCCGCCTCGGCTTCGGCGACTTCGTCGCCCGCGCCCGGGCGGCCGGTGACCTGGTGGTCCAGCCCAGGATGGGCATGGCCGACCCGCCGCAGATGCGCGACGGCCTCGTCGCCACCCGGTACGCGGACGCCGTCACCGTCGGCACCCTCACGCTCGACAGCTACACCCGCACCGGCGACCTCGCGGCCGCCCGTCGCGCGCTCGCCGAGGGCGTGGGCCTCAACGGCTACCCGATCGCCACCCACTCCGCGGACACCACCCGCGCCGTGCTGCGGGGCGTCGCGGGCGCCCGCTTCCCGGTGCAGGTCCGGCACGGCTCGGCGATGCCGGAGCACATCGTCCGCGCCCTCCTCGCGGCCGGCCTGGACGCCACCGAGGGCGGCCCCGTCTCGTACTGCCTTCCCTACAGCCGTACGCCGCTGCGCGAGGCGGTCGACCACTGGCGGCGCAGCTGCGAACTCCTCGCCTCCGCGGCGGAGTTCGGCGCACGGCCGCACCTGGAGACCTTCGGCGGCTGCCTCATGGGCCAGCTCTGCCCGCCGAGCCTGCTGATCGCGGTGAGCGTGCTGGAGGCGTTGTTCTTCCGGCAGCACGGGCTGCGCGGCATCTCGCTCAGTTACGCCCAGCAGGCCGACGCGCGCCAGGACGAGGAAGCGCTCACGGTGCTCGGGCGACTGGCCGCCGAACTGCTGCCGGACGTCGACCACCACGTCGTCCTCTACGCCTACATGGGCGTCTTCCCGCGCACGCCCGGCGGGGCCCGGCTGCTCCTCGAGGACGCGGCCCGGCTGGCGGTGCGGGCCGGCGCGGCCCGGCTGCTCGTCAAGACCACCGCCGAGGCGCACCGGATCCCGACCGTGGAGGAGAACGTCCAGGCCCTGGAGACGGCCGCCGCGGCCGCCGCCGAGGAGCGCGCCCGCCTGTCGCGTTCCCCGCACGGCCTCGCCGGTCCGCAGGCCGGGGACACCGGCATCGAGGCCGAGGCCCGCGCGCTCATCGGCGCCGTGCTCGACCTCGACGCCGACATCGGCCGGGCGCTGGTCCGCGCCTTCGCCGCCGGCTACCTCGACGTCCCCTACTGCCTGCACCCCGACAACGCCGGCCGGGCCCGCAGCTCGCTCGGGCCCGACGGCAGGCTGCACTGGTCCGGTGTCGGATCGATGCCGATCGCCGGCCTGACGGACGGCGGCCCGCGTCCGCCGATCCTCGGCTCGGCGGGACTGCTCTCCGCGCTCTCCCACGTCCAGCGGACGTACGACGCCCGCGCCGCCGAACGGCTCCCCACCGCCGGGCGGGGGAACCCGCCGCCCGCCGCCGCACAGGGGAGTCCGCCGCGGACCGCCCCGCGGCTCCCGGCCCACGCCGCCCCGCCCCTGTCCGGCACTCCCGCCGCACCCCGTACCCCTGCCCCGTACGACGTCCACGCCACGACGAGAGTTGGGACTCACCACGCCATGACCACCGACGGGCCCACCGCCCCCGCACCGATCCCGGACCCCGGCCGCCACCTGACCGCCCCGGCCACCCGCAGCGCGCTCCGGATCCAGCACCGACTCCTGGCCGCCGCCCGCGAGTTCCTGTGCGAGCAGGGCTTCACCGAGCTGCTTCCGCCGGTGATCGGCCCCGTCACCGACCCCGGTTCGCGCGGTTCCAAGCAGGTCGACGTCGACTTCTACGGCCACCGCTACAAGCTGATGACGAGCGCCATCCTCTACAAGCAGGCCTCGCTGCTCGCCTTCGACAAGATCTTCTGCGTCGCTCCCAACGTCCGTCTGGAGCCGCTGGAGACCGCCGGCACCAGCCGCCACCTGGCCGAGTTCCACCAGCTCGACGTGGAGATGGCGGGTGCGAGCCGGGACGACGCCGTGCGGCTGGTCGAGGAGCTGGTCGTGCACATGGTGGACAGCGTGGTTCGCGAGCTGCCCAAGGACTTCGCCGAACTCGGCCGCGACATCGGCGCGTTCACCGAGCTCCTCAAGGGTTCCTTCGGCCGGATGCGGCACGCCGAGGCGGTCGCCGAACTCCAGGAGCTCGGTCACCCGCAGAGCCAGGACGCCGAACTCGACTGGACCGGTGAGGCCCTGCTCTCCGCACAGCGGGACCGGCCGTTCTTCGTCACCGACTACCCGAAGGGATCACGCGGCTTCTACGACCGCGAGCACCCCGAACAGCCCGGCCTGCTGCGGAACTTCGACCTGATCGCCGCCGAGGGCTACGGCGAGCTGTGCAGCGGGAGCCAGCGCACCAACGACTACGCGGAGATCGTCACCCGGATGCGGGAGACCGGCGAGAACCCGCAGAAGTACCGCTGGTACCTGGACCTCGTCCGCGAGGGCGTTCCCGGCAGCGCCGGCTTCGGCATCGGCGTGGAGCGGCTGACCCGCTACGTCGCCGGTCTCGACGCCGTCTGGCAGGCCAGCGCCTTCCCGAAGCTGGCCGGGGTGGTGTCGCCGTGAGCGACCTCTCGGCGCCCGGTTTCCCGGAGGAGGAGGTCCGGCAGCGGGCCCGCGCCGGCGCGGCGGCGGCCTTCCCGCCGCCCGGCGAGTACGGCCGCGTCCTGTTCGGCGCGGACCGGGCCGGCCGGTATCCGGCCGGCGAGCGGGACCCGCTCGACGCGCTGCGGATCACTCCGCCCGTCTTCATGCCGCAGCGGCTCGCCCGGCTGATCGACCTGGGCCGCGAGCCCGACTACCGCGACGTCGAACTGACCACCGGCGTCGGCGGGTTCACCTCCGCGCTGCCGGTGTACGTGTCCGCCCTCGGCTCCACCCGCGCCGCCGGCGGCGACCTCGGCCTCGCCCTCAGCCGCCAGGCGGGAGCGCTCGGCCTGCCCATGGTCATCGGAGAGAACGTCGTCCCGGTGAACGGCTACGGCCGGCTCGGCGAGGCCGCCGACCGGGCGCTCCTCGGCCGCCTCCGCGCGTACGCGGAGGAGCTTCCCGAGGGACGGGGCGGCGTCGCCGTCCAGCAGTCCACGGAGGACGCCGACGCCGAGGTCTGGAACCTCGTCTACAGCGACCCGGCGGCGCTGCCGCTGCTCGAATCGGGGCGGCTCGCCTTCGAGTTGAAGACCGGGCAGGGCGCCAAGCCGGGACTCGGCGGGATGACCGTCCTGGACGGCGAGGCCGCCGGCCGGCTCGGCGACCGCTACGGCATCGACGACGTCTTCGGTGACGGCCGGGTGCTGCGCTCCAGCACTCCCGGCACGTTCACGGCGGAGATCCTGCGCCAGCAGATCCGGCTGATGCGCAACAACTTCCCCCGCGCCCGGGTGTGGGTGAAGCTGCACCCCGGCCGGGACGTCGCCGAGGCCGCCCGGGTCGCCGCCGAGGCGGGCGCGGACGCCGTCACGGTGGACGGCGCCGAGGGCGGCACCGGATGGGCCCCGGGAGCGTTCCCGGCCCAGGTCGGCCTGCCGCTGGCGGAATGCCTCCGGCGCCTCGCCGCGGCGGGGCCGCCGCCCTGCCTGCTGGTCTCCGGGCGCATCTGGGAGGGCGGCCGGGCCGTGAAGAGCCTGGCGCTCGGTGCCCGCGCGGTGGGCCTGGGCCGGGCGGCGCTCCTCGCCGCCGCCGAGGACCCGGAGGCCGGACTCGTCCGGTTCACGGAATGCCTCGCGCTCGAACTCCGTATGCTGATCAGCGCGCTCGGGAAATACACGCCGGCCGCGCTCGACCGGGACGACGTCTGGTCCCCCGAATTCCCCGGAATTCCCGTCCCGGGATCGTCGTAGAATTCAGAAGGATTTCTCTCCCCGTAGCACGCCCAGGCGCCCTCTTGCGCCTGGGGGGGCTCCGGAGTTCGCGGCAAAACGGCTGCTCCAGAGGGAGTTGGAAACGCCGATGGAACTCCAAGCCGTTTGCCGAGCGAACCAGAGATCCCGCCCTATCGTCGAGACCACTACCGACCACTGCCCGTAGCTTCGTCGATTCATCGGGGTTGGATGATGGAATCTCACGGTTTTCCCTTCATATCCGTCGCACGCCGGTTTCCGGACCGCCCGGCGCTACGGATCGGTTCCTGGACCGTCACCTACGGGGACCTCGACGAGCTGAGCGGCGCCCTCGCCGCCCGGATCGCACCCGGGCGGACGATCGCCGTCACCGGCAGGGACCGGCTCGACCACGTGGTCGGTCTGCTCGGCGCCCTCCGGGCCGGCGCCGTCTGCCTGCCGCTGGACCGGGAGGCGCCCGAGGAGCGCAACCGCTGGATCCGCGAGGACGCCGGCGCCACCCTCGCGTACACCGACGGCGAGCTCGTCGAACTCGTCGTGTCCACCCCGCCCGACCGGGCCGGCGACGCCGGGGATGCCGACGGCCCCGGCGACGACGGAGCGGAAGACCTCACCCGGACCGCGGGCTACCTCGTCTACACGTCCGGCACCACCGGCCGCCCCAAAGGCGTCCACGTGCCGCTCGCCGCGCTGACCGGCCACCTGACCGCCGCCGTCGAGCGCTTCGGGCTCACCGAGGACGACGTGGTGCTGCACTTCGCCCGCCCGACCGTGGACGTGGCCGTCGAGCAGGTCCTCACCGCACTCTGGGCCGGCGCCCGCATCGTCGTGCCCGAGCAGCAGCTCATGGCACCCGCGGCCCTGCTGGACCTCCTCGACGCCGAGGGCGTCACCGTCGCCAACGTGGCAGCGGGCTACTTCCAGGAGCTGGTGACCGCCCTGCGTGACGGCCGCGCGGCGCCGCGCACGCTCCGCCTGATGATCTCCGGCAGCGACCGGCTCTACCCGGACGCCGCCGCCGGCTGGTGGGCCGCCACCGGAGTCCCGCTGCTCAACGCCTACGGGCCGACCGAGACCGTCGTCACCGCCACCGTCCACGAACTGACCGGCCCGGCCGCGGGGGAGGACCTCCGGGCGGGCACGGTCCCGATCGGCCGCCCGCTCGGCGACCGGCGCGCCTACGTCCTGGACGAGCGGCTGCGGCCGGTGGCGCCCGGCACGCCCGGTGAGCTGTACCTCGGCGGGCCGCTGCTGGCCTCCGGCTACCACGGCCGGTCCGCCCTGACCGCGGGCCGCTTCGTCGCGGACCCCTTCGCGGCGGACCCCGGCGCCCGCATGTACCGCACCGGCGACGTGGTCCGCAGGCCCGCTGCCGACGCCCCGCTGGAGTTCGTCGGCCGCGCCGATCACCAGGTGAAGATCCGCGGCTTCCGGGTCGAGCCCGGCGAGATCGAGCAGCTGCTCGCCGCCCGCCCGGACGTCGCCGGAGCGGTCGTCGTGGCGCACGAGGGCCGGCTCGCCGCCTACGTGACCACGGCCGCGACCGCCCCGCCGCCCGACGCCGCCGGACTCCGCGCCCACCTGGCCGAGCGGCTTCCCGAGCACATGGTCCCGGCCACCGTCACCCTCCTGGACGCCTTCCCGCTGACCACCGGCGGCAAGGTCGACCGTTCGGCGCTGCCCGAGCCCCGGGCCGTACCCGCCGCGCCCGCCGCCGGCCGCCGCCCGCCCCGTACCCCCGCCGAGCAGCTGATCGCCGCCGTCTGGGCCGATGTCCTCGGCGTGCCCGAGGTCGGCGCCGACGACAACTTCTTCCACCTGGGCGGCGACTCCCTCACCGCCGTACGCGTGGTCGGCCGCGTCTTCGACGTGTTCGGCATGATCTCCCCGTACACCATCTTCGACGCACCCACCCTGGCCGAGTTCGCCGCCGCCGTCACCGCCGCGTCCGACGCCGGCGAGCGCCCCGAGCTGGTCCCGACCGGCGCCACCGAGGCGCCGCTCGCGAACTTCCAGCGCGGCCTGTGGTTCCTGGACCAATGGAACCCCGGCGCGCCCACCTACGTCGTGCCCTGGGTCTTCCGCTTCGCCGGACCGGTCGACCCGGAACTGCTCCGCCGCGCCCTGGCCGGCGTGGTCGCCCGCCACGGCGCGCTGCGCACCACCTTCGAGCTGGGCGAGGACGGCCCCCGGCAGATCGTCCACCCCTCCGTCGAACTGCCGTTCACCGTCCGGGAGACCACCGCCGACGCCCTGGACGGGCTGATCGCCGAGGCCGCGCTCGTCCCCTTCGACCTGGAGACCGGCCCGCTCGTCCGCGCCCACCTCTACCGCACCGGCGAGACCTCCACCCTGCTGCTGCTCTGCCACCACATCGTCTGGGACGAGGGATCACTGCCCGTCCTGGAGACCGAACTGGCCGCCCTGTACGAGTCCCTGGCCACCGGCCGCCCCGCGGGCCTGCCCGAACTCCCCGTCCAGTACGCCGACTACAGCGCCTGGCAGCAGCGGGACCGCGCCGCCGAACGGCAGCTCGACCACTGGCGCGAGCACCTGCGCGACGCGCCCACCGAACCCGTCCTCGCCACCGACCGGCCCCGCCCCGAAGTCCAGGCCTTCCGCGGCGCCTTCCACCGCTTCGCCATGCCCCGCCCGGTCGCGGAGGCCGTCCGGGCCCTGGCCCGCAGCGAGGATGCGACGCCGTACATGGTCCTCCTCGCCGGACTCGCACTCACCCTGCACCGCCGCACCGGCCGCCGCGACCTCGTCCTCGGCTCCCCGGTGAGCGTCCGCGGACGCTCCGAACTCGACGCCCTCATCGGATACTTCGTCAACCTGCTGCCGCTGCGCGTCCGCCTCGACGAGACCATGGACTTCCGCGACCTGGTCCGGCACGTCCGCGAGGTGGCCATCGACGGCTACCGCCACCAGGAGGCACCCTTCGACGCCATCGCGGGCGCCGTCATGGCGGACCGCCCCGACGACCGCAGCGAGGACCGCAACCCGCTCTGCCAGGTGCTCCTCGAACTCCACCCGCTCGACACCCGCCCGCTGACCGTCGGCGGCACCGAGGTCACCCGCGAGCTCCACTCCAACCCGGTCTCCCGCTTCGACCTGTCGATCTCCGTCGACGACCGCGGCACCGACTTCACCGGCCGCTTCGAATACGACTCCGACCTCTTCGACCCCGGCACCATGGCCGAGCTGTGCGAGGCCTGGCTCGGCACGCTCGCCGCCGCCGTCGAGGCGCCCGTGCACACCCTGTTCGAGGACCGGGCCGCCCGCCACCCGCGGGCACTCGCCCTGGTCTCCGGCGAGGACCGCCTCGACTACGGCACGCTGAACGAGCGCGCCAACCGCCTCGCCCACCACCTCGGCGGCCTCGGCATCGGGCGCGGCGACACCGTCGCCGTCCTGGTGGAACGCGGACCGGACCTCGTCGTCGCCCTGCTCGCCGCCCTCAAGGCCGGCGCCGCCTACACCCTGCTCGACCCGGACTTCCCGGCCGAACGGCTGGCCGGCGCTGTCGCCGACAGCGGCGCCGCCCTGCTCGTCACCCACCGCGAGACGAGCCCGCCGTTCCCGGTCACCCGCCACCTCGACCTGGACGCCGAGGCCGCCGCCGTCGCGGCCCGGCCCGGCCACGACCCGGGCCTGACGGTCACCGGCGCCGACCTCGCCTGCGTGATGTTCACCTCCGGCTCCACCGGCCGCCCCAAGGGCGTCGCCGTCCCGCACCGCGCGCTCACCACCACCTACCTCGGCCAGGACTACGCCCGCTTCGGACCCGACGAGATCTGGCTCCAGTGCTCCCCGGTCTCCTGGGACGCCTTCGCCCTGGAGCTGTACGGCGCCCTGGCCTTCGGCGGCGTGTGCGTGCTCCAGCCCGGCCAGCGGCCCGACCCGCAGGCCGTCGCCGAGCTGACCCGACGCCACGGAGTCACCCAGCTCCAGCTCTCCGCCAGCCTGTTCAACTTCCTCCTCGAAGAGTTCCCCGACACGTACGACGACCTCCGGGTGGCCTTCACCGCCGGCGAGCGGGCCTCCGTCACCCACGTCGGCAAGGCCCTCGACCAGTACCCGCGGCTCGTCGTCGCCAACGGCTACGGCCCCGTCGAGAGCCTCGGCCTCACCACCTGCCACCGCGCCACCCCCGAGGACGCCTCCGGCGCCTCCATCCCGATCGGCCGCGCCCTGCACGGCAAGGACATCCACGTCCTCGACGAGCTGCTGCGCCCCGTGCCGGACGGCACCTCCGGCGAGCTGTACGCGGCCGGCGGCGGGCTCGCCCTCGGCTATGTCGGCCGGCCCGGCCTCACCGCCGAACGGTTCGTCGCCTCCCCGTTCGGCGCGCCCGGCGAGCGGCTCTACCGCACCGGCGACCTCGGCCACCGCACGGCGCAGGGCGTCCTGGAGATCACCGGCCGCGTCGACGACCAGGTGAAGATCCGCGGCTTCCGCGTCGAGCCCGGCGAGATCGAGGACGCGCTCACCCGCCACCCGTCCGTACGCGAGGCCGCCGTCACCGTCCACGAGCCGGCCCCCGGCGACCGGCGGCTCGCCGCGTACGTGACCGCCGCCGGCCCGGCGGCGCCCGAACCGGACGCGCTGCTCGACCACTTGGCCGCGCTGCTGCCCGAGCACATGGTGCCGACCACGCTCGACGTCCTCGACACCCTGCCGCTCAACCCCAACGGCAAGGCCGACCGCCGCGCCCTGCCCGCTCCCGCCCACCGCCCCAGGACCGCCCAGGCCGACCCGCTGACCCCGGACCAGCGCCTCGTCGCCGACGCTGTCCGCACCGTCCTGAAACTCGCCGAGGACCCCGGCGCCGACGCCGACTTCTTCCGGCTGGGCGGCAACTCGCTGGCCGCCGTACGGGTCTCCATGCACCTCTCCCGGCAGACCGGCACCCGGGTCCCGCCCCAGGTGGTCTTCCGCGGCCGGACCGTCGGCGCCATCGCGGAACGGCTGGCCGCGCGATGACACGACACCCGGGCCAGCAGCCCCGCGACACCCACCCGCCGACCGAAGGGAACGAGGCCGTGACCCCGTCCGCCGACCTGCCCGCAGCGCCGCCGACCACGCCTCCGGCCGGCCCCGCCCGTACCGCCCCCGTCTCCGGCCTCCAGCGCGGACTCTGGTTCCTCGACCGCTGGAACCCGCAGGACGCCACGTACACCACCCCCTGGACGTACGACGTCACCGGCCCGCTCGACCTCGCGCTGCTCCAGCGGGCCCTCGACAGCGTCGTCGCCCGCCAGGAGGTGCTGCGCACCACCTTCGAGCTCGGCGAGGACGGCCCGCGCCAGCGCGTCCACCCCGCCCTGGCCGTACCGCTCGCCGTCACCGACCTCCGCACCCTGCCCGAACCCCGACGGGCCGGGCGCGCCGAGGAACTGATCGCCGAACGGGCCGCCCGGCCCTTCGACCTGACCACGGGACCGCTGCTGCGCGCCGAGGCCTTCCGGCTCGCCGACGACCGCACCACGCTCCTGTTCGTCGTCCACCACATCGTCTGGGACGGCTGGTCGGCCGACCTCTTCGAGCGCGAACTCACCACGTTCTACCGCGCCTTGAGCGAGGGCGGGCAGCCCGACCTGCCGGTGCTCACCACCCGCTACGCCGACTGGGCGGAGGAGGGGCACCACACCTCGTACGAGGAGCACCTGGCCCACTGGAAGCAGACCCTCGACGGCGCCCCCACCCTGCTCGAACTGCCCGGCGACCGGCCGCGGCCCGCCGAGCGCAGCCCGCGCGGCGCCACCGAGCCCTTCGACCTCGCCCCCGGCACCGCTGCCCGGGTCCGGGCCCTCGCCGAACAGGAGGGCGTCACCCCGTTCACCGTCCAGCTCGCCGCCTTCGCCCTCCTCATGAACCGCTGGACCGGCGCCGACGACCTGATCGTCGGCACCCCGGTCACCACCCGCGACCGTCCCGAACTCGCCGATCTCCTCGGCTACTTCGTCAACCTCCTGCCGCTGCGCGTCCGGCTCGCCCCCGACGCCACCTTCCGCGGGCTCCTCGCCGACGTCCAGGACGGCACTTTCGACGCCTTCGGTTACCTCGACGTCCCCTTCGACCAGCTGGTCGACCTGCTCGGCACCACCCGCGACCCGCAGCACCCGCCGCTGGTCCAGGTGGTGTTCGGCGCCCACGCCGAGGACCGCACGCCGCTCGCGCTCGGCGCCGCCACCGCCGTACGCGGTCACCGCTCCAACGGCACCAGCAAGTTCGACCTCACCTGGTCGGTGTTCGACAGCACCGACAGCACCGCTGCCACCGAGGGCGGAACCGGCGGCGGCGAACTCCGCGGCGAGGCCGAGTACAGCAGCGACCTCTTCGACGCCGCCACCGTGCGCCGGCTCGCCGCCGACTACGCCGACCTCCTCGACGCCGCCCTCGCCGACCCGGACACCACCGTGCTCCGGCTCACCTCCGCGGGCCGCCCCCACCGACCCGCCCGGCTCGACCCGGGCGACTGCCTCCACCACGTCTTCGAGCGGGCCGCCGACGCGCACGGCGACCGGCCCGCCGTGAGCGACGAGCACACCACCCTCACGTACGCCGAACTCGACGCCCGGGCCAACCGCCTGGCCCACACCCTGATCGACAGCGGAGTGCGCCCCGGTGACCGGGTCGGCCTGCTCCTCGAACGCACCGCTGCCGTCCCGGTCTCCATCCTCGCCGTGCTCAAGACCGGCGCCGCCTACGTACCCGTCGACCTCGCCGCCCCGGCCGACCGCGCGGCCCTCGTCTTCGGCGACACCGCCGTCACCCTCGTCCTCACCGACCGGCCCGACCGGGCCCCCGACGGCCCCTGGCAGACCCTCGACCTCGCCGCCCGGGCGGCGGAGATCGCCACCCGCCCGGCCGTCCGGCCGCCCGCGGCCGGCCGGCCCGGCGACCTCGCCTACCTCATCTTCACCTCCGGCTCCACCGGCCGCCCCAAGGGCGTCGGCGTCGCCCACGAACACGTCAGCCGGCTCCTCGACTCCGGCCGCGACCACTTCGGCTTCGGCCCCGACACCGTCTGGACCCTCTTCCACAGCTACGCCTTCGACTGGACCGTCTGGGAGCTCTGGGGCGCCCTCCTGCACGGCGCCCGCCTCGTCGTCGTCCCCTACCTCACCAGCCGCTCGCCCGACGAGTTCGCCGGACTGCTCGACGAGGAAGCGGTCACCCACCTCTGCCTCACGCCCTCCGCCCTGCGCCAGCTCGAGCCGGCGCTGCGCCGCCGGCCGCGCGCCCTGCCCGCCCTGCGCTGGATCATGCTCGGCGGCGAAGCCCTCGACCCGGCCGTCGTCCGCCGCTGGCACGAACTCGACCCGCTGCCGCCCGCCCGGCTCTGCAACCTCTACGGCATCACCGAGACCACCGTCCACGTCACGGTCCACGACGTCGCCGAAGGCGGCACCGGCTTCGAACGCAGCCTCGTCGGCGCACCCATGCCGCACCTCACCGCGCTCGTCCTCGACGACTGGCTGCGGCCGTGCCCGCCCGGCGTCCCCGGCGAGCTGTACATCGGCGGCGGCAGCCTCGCGCACGGCTACTGGGGCCGCCCCGGCCTCACCGCCGGCCGCTTCGTCGCCGACCCCTACGGCCCGCCGGGCGCCCGGCTCTACCGCACCGGCGACGTGGCGAAACGGCTGCCGGACGGCGGCCTCGAATACGTCGGCCGGGCGGACTTCCAGGTGAAGCTGCGCGGCTTCCGGATCGAACTCGGCGAGATCGAGAACGCCGTCGCCGCCCATCCCGACGTCGACGCCTGCGTGGTCACCGTCCACGAGGACCGGCTCGCCGCGTACGTCACGGGACGCACGCCCGCCGAACCCCAGGAACTCCGGGACTTCCTCGGCCGCACCCTGCCCGCGTACATGATCCCGGCGACCGTCACTGTCCTGGACGCGATCCCGCTCACCGTCAACGGCAAGGTCGACCGGGCCGCGCTGCCCGCGCCCGACCGGGCCGCGGCCGCCACCGCCACCGGCCGGCACGTCGAGCCGCGCACCCCGGAGGAGGAACTGTTCGCCGGCGTCTGGACAGACGTCCTCGGCGTCGCCGGGATCGGCGTCCACGACGACTTCTTCCACCTCGGCGGCGACTCCATCCGCGCCGTCCAGCTGGCCGGCGCCCTGCACGACCGCGGCTGGCAGGTCACCCTGCGGGACGTCTTCAACGCCCCCACCGTCGCCGGACTCCTGCCGCTGGCCCGCCCGGTGGCCGCCGATCCCGACGCCGGCCGGCCGTTCGCGCTGATCGACGAGGAGGACCGGGCCGACCTCCCGCCCGGGATCGTCGACGCCTACCCGATGGTCTCGATGCAGCTCTCCATGGTCTTCCACATGGAGGTCGCCGGCGGCACCGACAGCTACCACAACGTCAACTCCTACCGGATCGCCGGAGACCTCGACGAGACCGCCCTGCGCCGCTCGGTCGAGGAGGCCATGGCCCGGCACGCCGTCCTGCGCACCGGACTCGACCTCTCCGGCTACGGAGAACCGCTCCAGCTCGTGCACGGGACGCTGGCCGCCCCTGTCGAGTTCGCGGACCTGCGCGGCGCGAGCGAGGAGCAGCAGGACGAACGGATCCGCACCGTCTTCGAGCACCACCGGGACCGGCCCTTCGACCTCACCGCACCACCGCTCTTCCGGATCACCGCACAGCGCCTCGCCGACGACGCCTTCCAGCTCACGATCTCCGAGCACCACGCCATCCTCGACGGCTGGAGCTTCACCTCGCTCCTCACCGAAATCCTCGAACGGCACACCACGCTCGCCGCCGACCCGGCCTCCGCCCCCACCCCGCCGCCCCGCACCGCCTTCCGCGACTTCGTCGCCGTGGAACGCGAGGCCGCCGCCGACCAGGAATCCCTGGCGTACTGGCAGCGCCGGCTCGACGGCGCCACCGGCCAGCTCTGGCCCGGCAGCGAGGACGTCCACGAACTGCCCCGCACCGTGGAACGCGTGCTGCCCGACGCCCCCGGACAACTGCGCGCCGTCGCCGACGCGCTCGCCGTGCCGGTCAAGTCGGTCGCCCTCGCCGCCCACCTCCACGCCCTCGCCCGGATCACCGGGCGGCGCCGGGTCACCACGGGCCTCGCCACCAACGGCCGGCTCGAACGGCTCGGCGGCACCGAGGTGTACGGCCTGTTCCTCAACACCGTCCCGCTCGTCGCCGAGCCCGGGGACGACCTGGCGGAGCTCGTACGCCACGTCCACCGCGAGGAACTGGACATGATGCCGCACCGCCGGGTCCCGTTCGCCCGCCTGGCCCGCATGATGGCCGACACCGCCCTCGACAGCCAGTTCGGCTACCTGCGTTTCCACGCCCTCGGCCGCCTCAGCGCGGCCCGCATCGAAGACGCCCGCATCGGCTGCGAACCCACCCTCCGCCACGAGCCCAACAGCTTCGCCTTCGGCGCCTCCCTGATCCAGGACCCCGTCTCGCACCGCGTGCTGCTCGCCGTGGACCACCAGCGCGCGGTGGTGGACGACGCCACGGCGGAGGAGTTCATGGACGCGTACGAGGCGGCGCTGACGAGCCTGGCCGGCGACCTCTGACGGAGCGAGCGGGGGAGCGGGACCGTCAGCCCGTGGACCTGGCGGCCCGCCGGCCTGGCGTCGGCCGGCCACGCGAGACGCAGGCGGCCGACGTCCGCCGGCCGGCACCCGCCGCCCGCCGCTCCGGCGCGACGGCGCCCCCACATCGTGATCAGCCCTTCCCTCCCTCAACTCACCCACCCCACCGACCACCGAGCACCGATTACCGACCACCGAGGAGTGCCCTCACATGACCACCTACGCCGAGCCGGCCACCGCTGCGGCCTCTGTCACCGACACCCCCGCCGTCGATCTCCTGGCCCGGCTGCGTGCCGCTGTCGCCGCCCACCCGGCTCGCACCGCCGTGCACGCCGTCGACGGCAGCCTCGACTTCGCCGGTCTTGACCGCCGCACCGCCGCGCTGGCCGGCGCCCTGCGGGCGGCCGGTGTGCGGCGCGGGGACCGGGTCGGCGTGCACCTCGGCCGTACCTCCGACCTGCCCGTCGCGCTGCTCGCCGTCTGGCGGGCGGGGGCCGCGTACGTGCCGCTCGACCCGGCGTACCCGGCCGAGCGGATCGGCTTCATGGCCGCCGACGCACGGCTCGCCGCCGTCATCAGCGCGGACGCCGCGCCCCCCGTACCGGACGGCGTCCCGGTGCTGCGCCCGGACGCCGAGGCCGCTCCGGCCTCCGCGTTCACGCCGCACCCGCTCGACTCCGCGTACGTCATCTACACCTCCGGCTCCACCGGTCGTCCCAAGGGCGTGGAGGTGTCGCACGGCGCCGTCGCGGACCTCGCCGCCGCCCTGGAGCGCAGCGGCGCCTACCGGCCGGAGGCGGGAGTCGTCGCCTGGAACGCCAGCGTCTCCTTCGACGCCTCCGTCCAGCAGTGGATCCGGATCTGCCGCGGCGACACCCTTGTGGTGATCGACGACGCCCAGCGCGCCGAACCCGTCCGTCTCGTGCGGCTGCTCGCCGAGTACGGCGTCACCGACCTCGACCTGACGCCCTCGCACTGGCAACTGCTCCGCGAACCGCTGGCCGGCGCCCGCGTGCCGCGACTCTTCATGGGCGGCGAGGCCGTGCCCGCCCGGACCTGGCGTGAACTGGCCGACGGCGGGATCGACGCGCTCAACCTGTACGGGCCCACCGAGTGCACCGTCGACGCGATCACCGCACCGATCACCGGTCCCGGCCCGCACCTGGGCGAGCCGCTGCCCGGCGTCCGCGTGTACTTGCTCGACGACCGGCTCGCGCCGGTCACGGGAGTCGGCGCGGTCGGCGAGCTGTACCTGGGCGGACCCGGCCTGGCGCACGGGTACCCGGGTCACCCGGGTCTGACCGCGGGCCGGTTCGTCGCGGACCCGTTCGCCACGGAGCCCGGCGCCCGGATGTACCGCACCGGAGACCAGGCCCGCCGCTCCGCCGACGGACTGCTCGAGTACGTCGGCCGGGTGGACCGCCAGGTCAAGGTGCGGGGTTTCCGGATCGAGCTGGGCGAGGTCGAGCACGCGCTCGCCGCCCTGGACGGAGTCACCGCCGCCGCGGTCACCGTCCACGAGGCCGCGCCCGGCGACCACCGCCTCGCCGGCTACGTCACCGCCGAGGCTGCCGGCGCGGCTGGCGGCGGGGGCGCCGTGGTCCGCCCCGCCGACCTGCTCGCCGAGCTCCGCCGCGCCCTGCCCGCCCACCTCGTGCCCTCCACCGTGACCGTCCTCGACGCCTTGCCGCTCACCCCGAACGGCAAGGTCGACCACCGGGCCCTTCCCGTTCCGGCCCCCGCTTCCGCCCCCACCCCGGCTCCGGCCCCGGCCTCGGACACGGCCGCCGCCCCGGACACGGGCACGGGCACGCCGGACGCGCACGGGGGAGTGGACGAGCAGGTCGCCGAGGTCTGGCGCACCGTGCTTGGGGTGCCCGCCGTCGAGCCGACCGACGACTTCCTCTCCCTCGGCGGCCACTCGCTCGCCGCCCTCCGCGTCGTCCACCTCCTGCGCCGCAGGCTCGGCGTCGAACTCCAGCTCCGGCACCTCCTTGACGCCGTCGACCTGGCCGACTTCACCGCCGCCGTCCGCCGCGCCGCCGCGGCCGGTCCCGCCGCCGCGCGCCCCGCCCTCACCGCCCGCCGGGCGGCCGTCCGATGACCACCCTGACCACCGCGTTCCACGCCCCGGCCGCCCGGACCGCCCGCCCCCGCGTCGAGGGCGACTGGCTGCTGGTCCCCGCGCCCCAGCCCCACCGCCCCGTCCGGCTGTTCTGCTTCCCGCACGCCGGTGGGGACGCCACCGCCTACAGCCCGCTGGCCCGCGCCCTCGCTCCCGCCGCCGAGGTGTGGGCGCTGCGCCCGCCGGCCAGGGGCGGACGCGGCCGGCACCCGATGCCGCCCGACTTCGACGCCCTGGTGGCCGACGTCACCAAGGCGCTGACCCCGCACCTGACCGGTGGCGAGGGCGGCAGGTTCGCCTTCTACGGGCAGAGCTTCGGCGCCCTGCTCGCCTACGAGGTGGCCCGCGCACTGCCCGCCGACCGGCGCCCCGAGCTGGTCGTCGTGGCCGGCGCACCCAGCCCCGCCGAGTGGGAGGAGCGGGAGACCGGCAACCTCGACGCCGCCGAACTCCTCAGACTCACCGGTCTGGAGGAGCTGGTCCGCGCCGATCCGGACCTGGCCGAGCTCGCCCTCGGGGCCATCCGCACCGACCTCGCCGTCAGCGCCACCTACCGGCACCGCCCGCACGCGCCGATCGGCTCCGCGCTGTACGCCCTGGCCGGAGCCGACGACCCGATGCTCGCCACCACCCGCCTGTCCGGCTGGGCCGACCACACCCGAGGTGCCTTCGACCACGGCGTCGTGCCCGGCGGGCACCTGCTCGCCACCGTGGACCGGCCGGGACCGGACGACCTCCTCCGCGCTCTCCTGACGCAGCGCCAGACACCTGGAGCCGCTCCTGGCCCCGACCCCACGTCCACCGACGGCGTCGATTCCACCACCGCCACCACCACCGCCGCATCCACCCCCGTCCCGTCCGCCACCGCCCCCAAGGAGCACTGATGCCGACCCTCACCACCACCGCCGTCGACCTCACCGACCCGGGCCTGTGGGCGCGGCCCGACACCCCCGGCCTCGTCGCCGAACTGCGCCGTGAAGCGCCCGTCCACCTCACCGACACGGTCGACGACGGCCCCGTGTGGTCGGTGCTCACCTACAAGGAGTCGGCGGACGTCCTGCGCAACGCCGCCGTGTTCAGTTCGGAGTCCGGCTCGCTGCTCGGCGCCGGCGAGGGCAACGTGCCCGTCGGCTCGGGACGGATGATGGCGCTCACCGACCCGCCCCGCCACCGCGAACTGCGCGCCCCCGCCAACCCCTTCTTCTCCAAGGGCGGGGTACGGGGCGCCGCCCGCTCCATCGCCGAGCGGGCCGGCGAGCTCTTCGACCGGGCCGTCGAGCAGGGCGAGGTGGACCTCGTCGACGTGGTCTCCGCGCTGCCGCTCGCCGTCATGTGCGACCTGCTCGACGTGCCCGAGAAGGACCGCGACATGGTGGTCCGGGTCTGCGACGTCGCCTTCCTCGGCCGTACGCCGGAGGAACGCCGGGCGGGACACCAGCAGTTGATCCCGTACCTGCTGCACCAGGTGATGCTGCGCCGTTCCGACCCCCGCGACGACCTGATCTCGATGATGGCCACGTACAAGGTCGGCGGACGACTCCTGCCGGTCGAGGACGTCGTGCTCAACCTGGACAACATCGTGGTGGGCGGTGTCCAGACCGTCCGCCACACCGCCGCCATGGGCCTGCACACCCTCGTCCAGCGGCCCGACCTGTGGCGGAAACTGCAACGGGGCGAGGTGTCCATGGACTCCGCCGTGGACGAGCTGCTGCGCTGGACCTCGGTGGGTCTGCACACGCTGCGCACGGCCACCCGGGACATCGAGCTGGGTGGCCGGCAGATCCGGCGCGGCGACCGGGTCGCGGTGTGGGTGTGGTCCGCCAACCGGGACCCGGAGGCCTTCGAACGGCCCGAGGAGATCCTGCTCGACCGATCGCCCAACAAGCACCTGGCCCTCGGCCTGGGCGCCCACTACTGCATCGGTGCTCCGCTGGCGAAGGCCGAGCTCAGCGCCCTGTACTCGGCCGCGCTGGAGAAGGCGGCCCGCATCGAGCCCGCCGGGCCGGTCGAGCACAACCGCTCGATCATCAACTTCGGCCTGGACCGCTTCCCCGTGCGCCTCGTCCGCCGATGAGCCGCCCGCCCCGCCACCCCGGGCGCCGTGCGCCCGCGGCGCAGGACCCGCGTGCACCGCACCCGTCGACACCGCGCCCGTCGACACCGCGACCGGCGGCAACCCCGTCGGCACCGTGCCCGGCGGCAGTGCGCCAACTGCCGCTCACCTGCCGGAGCTTGTGCCGCTCCTGCCGTCGCGGCGCCCATACCTTCGAATCGCACCCCGGACCACCGATCACCCTACGGAGACCACCATGAGCAACCCGTTCGAGGACGACAACGCCGGCTACCTGGTCCTGGTCAACGACGAGAACCAGCACTCGCTCTGGCCGGTCTGGATCGACGTGCCGGCCGGCTGGACCACCGTCCACGGCGAGGCCCCCCGCCAGGAGTGCCTCGACTGGATCGAGACCAACTGGACCGACATCCGCCCGGCGAGCCTGCTCGCCACCCTCGACCAGCGGTGAGCGCCGCCATGCCGACCTGGGAGCTGAACCCCGGCCGCCCGGCCCTCACCCACGTGCCGCCCACCGCCGACCTCACCGAGGCCTGCGACTGGCTGCGCGAGAACGAGACCGCGCTGACCGCCGCCCTGCACGAGCACGGCACGATCTTCCTGCGCGGCCTGCCGGTCGCGCAGGCGGCGGACGTCGCCGCCGTCCGCGACGTGCTGATCCCCGAGCCCACCCCGTACCGGGAGAAGGCCACCCCGCGCAGCGACTTCGGCGACGGCGTCTTCTCGTCCACCGACCTGCCGCCCGCCCAGTCGATCCGCATGCACAACGAGAACAGCTACACCCTGACCTTCCCCGGCCGGCTGCTCTTCGCCTGCCTCACGGCGCCCGAGACCGGCGGCGCCACCCCGACCGCCGACGTCCGCAAGGTCCTCGCCGGGCTGCCCGACCACCTGGCGGCGCGCGGCCGGTCCTCCGGCTGGACGCTCACCCGGAACTACTCGGACTACGTCTCGCTCGGCTGGCGCACCGCCTTCGGCACCGAGGACCGCGCCGACGTCGAGGCGTACTGCCGGGAGAACGGCATCGCCTGGGAGTGGCGTCCGGACGGCAACCTCCGCACCAGCCAGCTGCGTTCGGCCACGATCCACCACCCCCACACCGGCGAGGAGGTCTGGTTCAACCACCTGGCCTTCTGGAACGAGTGGTCGCTCGACCGGGACATCCGGGAGGCGATGGTCGACGAGTTCGGCCCGGACGGGCTGCCGTTCAACACCGGCCTCGGTGACGGCGAGCCCCTGTCGCGGGAGGACGTGGACGCCCTGAACGCGGCCTACGACGCCGCCACCGTCCGCGAGACCTGGCAGACCGGCGACGTGATGCTGGTCGACAACGTGCTCTGCGCGCACGGCCGCGACCCGTACCGGGGCGACCGGAAGATCGCCGTCGCGATGGGCCGGCCCGTGGACCTCCTGGACTGCAGGCCCACGGTGGACCCCACCGCCGACCGCACGGCGAACCCGTCCACCGCCGTCCCCGCCTGAGGCGATCCGACCACCATCCACGCCGTGACGTGAGCAGAGGAAGCACCGTGATCCCGGTTTCGTACGCACAACAGCGTCTCTGGCTGATCGACCAGATCGAAGGGCCGACCGCGCTCTACAACCTGCCGTTCGCGGTCCGCCTGCGCGGCACGCTCGACATCGAGGCACTGCGCGCGGCGACCGCCGACGTGGTCGCCCGGCACGAGGCCCTGCGCACCGTGTTCCCGGTGGCCGACGGGGTCCCGGTGCAGCGGATCCTGCCGTCCGCGGAGGCGCGGATCGCCTTCGAGTCGGTGAGCTGCGCGCCCGGCGACTACCCGGACCTGCGGGACCGGGCCGCCGCCCGCACCTTCGACCTGGCCACCGAACTGCCCCTCCGGGTCACGGTCTTCTCGCTCACACCCACCGCCACGCCCTCGGCCACGCCCACCGCCACGCCCTCAGCCACACCCACGACCGCTCCCACCGCCGGGCCCACGACCGCACCCACCGCCGGGCCCTGCCCGCCGGCGGACGCCGAGCACGTGCTGCTCCTCGTGCTCCACCACATCGCCGGTGACGGCTGGTCGCTCGGCCCGCTGCTGCGCGACCTCGCCGCCGCCTACACCGCCCGCCTCGCCGGCTCCGCACCCGACTGGGAGCCGCTGCCGGTCCAGTACGCCGACTACGCCCTCTGGCAGCGGGAACTCCTCGGCGACGAGACCGACCCCGACAGCCTGATGAGCCGTCAGCTCGCCTACTGGAGAGGGGGCCTGTCCGGACTGCCGGAGGAGCTGGAGCTGCCGGTGGACCGCCCCCGGCCGCCCGCCCCGACCGGCGCCGCGGACGCCGTACCGTTCCACTACGGCCCCGAGCTGCACGCCGCCCTCACCGACCTCGCCCGCCGGCACCGCGCCACCCTGTTCTCCGTCCTCCAGGCCGGTCTCGCCGCGCTGTTCACCCGGCTCGGCGCCGGCACCGACATCCCGCTCGGCACCGGCGTGGCGGGCCGCTCCGACGAGGCCCTGCACGACCTGGTCGGCTTCTTCGTCAACACCCTGGTGCTGCGCACCGACACCTCCGGCGACCCGGCCTTCACCGAACTCCTCGGCCGGGTGCGGGAGTCCCAGCTCGACGCCTTCGCCCACCAGGACGTGCCGTTCGAGCGTCTCGTCGAGGAGGTCAACCCGGCCCGCGCCCTCGGCCGCCACCCGCTGTTCCAGACCCTGCTCGTGCTGCAGAACCACGAGGAGGGCGAACTCGGCCTGCCCGGCCTCAAGTCGGAGCCCGAACCGCTCGGGCTGCGGGTCGCCAAGTTCGACCTCAACATCGGCATCACCGAGCGGCGCACCGCCGACGGCGCCCCCGCCGGCCTCACCGGTTCCGTCGAGTACGCGGCCGACCTCTACGACCGTGCCACCGTCACCACCCTCTTCGAGCGCCTCGGCCGGCTCCTCGCCGCCGCGGCCGCCGACCCCGAGGCGCCGATCGGCACCCTCGACATCCTCGCGCCCGAGGAGCACGACCGCCTGCGCGAGGAGTGGAACGCCGCCGCCGCGCCCGTCCCGTACGGCTCGCTGCCCGAGCTGTTCGCCGCCCAGGCCGCCCGTACCCCGGACGCCGTCGCACTCGCCCACGACGGCGGCACCGTCTCCTACGCCGAGCTCGACACCCGCGCCAACCGGCTCGCCCACCACCTGATCGCCTCCGGTGTCGGCCCCGAGTCCCCGGTCGCCCTGCTGATGGAACGCTCCGTCGACCTGGTCGTCGCCACCCTGGCCGTGCTCAAGGCGGGCGGCTGCTACGTCCCGATGCACGCCAGTCTGCCGCCGGAGCGCATGGCCGCGCTCCTCGCCGACACCGCCGCTCCCGTCCTGCTCACCGACCGGGCCGACCCCGGCTTCCCGCACACCGCCGCCGTGGTCCGCCCCGGCGACGAGACGGCCGCCCCGGCGCACGACCCCGGCGTCGCCGTCCACCCCGACCGGCTCGCGTACGTGATGTTCACCTCCGGCTCCACCGGTACGCCCAAGGGCGTCGCGGTCCGCCACCGCGACGTCGTCGACCTCGCCGCCGACCGCCGCTGGCAGGACGGCCGGCACCGGCGGATCCTGCTGCACTCCCCGCACGCCTTCGACGCCGCCACCTACGAACTGTGGACACCGCTGCTGTCCGGCGGCACGGTCGTCGTCGCCCCGCCCGGCAGCCTGGACGCCGCCGCCCTGCACGCCGTCGTCACCCGGCACGAGGTGACCGCGGTCTTCCTCACCAAGGCGCTCTTCGACCTGGTCGCCGAGCAGGCCCCGGAGACCTTCCGCGCCCTGCGCACCGTCTGCACCGGCGGCGAGGCCGCCTCCGGCACCCTGATGCGCCGCGTCCTCGACCACTGCCCCGACCTGCTCCTCGCCCACGTCTACGGACCGACCGAGGCCACCACCTTCGCCACCCACCACCACCTCGTGCCCGCCGACCTGGCCGGCCCGCGGCCGCCGATCGGCGGCCCGCTCGACAACATGCGCGCCCACGTCCTCGACGCCCGGCTGCGGCCCGTCCCGCCCGGCGTCCCCGGCGAGCTGTACGTGGCGGGCGCCGGCCTGGCGCGCGGTTACTGGAACCGGGCCGCGCTCACCGCCGAGCGCTTCGTCGCCGACCCTTCGGCGCCCGGGGAGCGGATGTACCGCACCGGCGACCTGGTGCGCCGCCGGACCGACGGCGCGATCGAGTTCCTCGGCCGGATCGACGGCCAGGTCAAGCTGCGCGGCTTCCGGATCGAGCTCGGCGAGATCGAGGCCGTCCTCTCCCGCCACCCGGCCGTCCGCCAGGTCATCGTGATCCCCCGCGAGGACCGCCCCGGCGACACCCGGCTCGTCGGCTACTGCGCCGTCACCGTCTCCGTACACGAGGAGAACGACGAGAGCAGCAGGAACGGCGGGCACGACGAGAACGCGGAACTCGCCGCGGAGCTCAAGGAGTTCGCCGCCGCCACCCTGCCCGGCTACATGGTCCCCTCGGCCGTCGTCGTCCTGCCCTCCCTGCCGCTCAACGCCAACGGCAAGGTCGACCGGCGCGCGCTGCCCGCGCCCGAGCTCGCCGCCGACACCGCCGGCCGCGCCCCGCGCGACGAGCGCGAGCGCGCCCTGTGCGTCCTCTTCGGCGAGATCCTCGGCATCGACGACATCACCATCGACGACGACTTCTTCGAACTCGGCGGCCACTCCCTCCTCGCCACCCGCCTCATCGGCCGGGCCCGCACCGAGCTCGGCGCCGAACTCGCCATCGGCGACCTCTTCCAGGCCCCGACCGTCGCCGCCCTCGCCGCCCGGCTCGCCACCGACCCGGCCCGTCCCGCCCTGCGCCCGGAGCCCCGCTCCGAGCGGCTGCCGGTCTCCTTCGCCCAGCGCCGGCTGTGGTTCCTCGGCCAGGCCGAAGGCCCCGCCACCACCTACAACGTCACCCTCGCCCTCCGGCTCACCGGCCCGCTCGACCCGGCCGCCCTGGAGAGCGCGCTCGGCGACGTCGTCGCCCGCCACGAATCGCTCCGGACCGTCTTCGGCGCGCACGACGGCATCCCGTACCAGCGGGTCCTGCCCGCGCCACCGGCCCCGCTGCTCACCGTCACCGACCGCCCGGTGGAGGAGCTGGTCGGCCACACCTTCGACCTGGCCGCCGACATCCCGCTGCACGCCTACCTGCGGCCCGAGTCGCCCGACGAGCACGTCCTCCTCCTGGTGATGCACCACATCGCCAGCGACGGCTGGTCGCTGCGGCCGCTCTTCCGCGACCTCGCCGAGGCCTACACCGCCCGGCTCGGCGGCGAGCGGCCCGCGTGGGAGCCGCTGCCCGTCCAGTACGCCGACTACACCCTCTGGCAGCACCGGCTGCTCGGTGACGACACCGACCCCGAATCACCGATCTCGCGCCAACTCGCCTACTGGCGCGAGGCATTGTCCGGACTTCCGGACGAGCTGCCGCTCCCGCTCGACCGGCCGCGCCCGGCGGTCGCGAGCCACCGCGGCGACGTCGTGCCGCTGGAGCTCGACGCCGCGCTGCACGCGCGGCTCACCGAGCTTGCCGTCGCGCACGGAGCCACCCTCTTCATGGTGCTCCAGGCCGCCTACGCGACCCTGCTGCACCGCTTCGGCGCCGGCGACGACCTGCCCGTCGGCACCCCGCTGGCCGGCCGTCTCGACCCCGCCCTCGACGAGCTGGTCGGCTTCTTCGCCGGCACCCTCGTGCTGCGCACCGACCTCGGCGGCCGGCCCACGTTCGCCGAACTCCTCGCCCGGGTACGGGAGACCGACCTGGCCGCGTACGCCCACCAGGACGTGCCGTTCGAGCGTCTCGTCGAGGAGCTCAACCCGGCCCGCACGCTGGCCCGGCACCCGCTCTTCCAGGTGATGATCGCGTTCGACAACACCGCGGGCGGCGGCGGCCCGGAGCTCCCCGGCACCCGTGCCGCCTACGAGCCCCTCGGCCTGCCCACCACCGCCTTCGACCTCACCCTCAACCTCTCCGAACGCCACCACCCGGACGGCAGCCCGGCCGGCCTGGAAGGCGGCCTCGAGTTCGCCACCGACCTGTTCGACCGTGCCACCGCCGAACGGCTCGCCGAGGCCCTGACCCGTCTGCTCGCCCAGGCCGCCGACGACCCGCACCGCCCGGTCGCCGAGCTCGACGTCCTCGGCGAGACCGGCCGGGCCGCGCTCACGGAGTGGCACGACACCGACCGGCCCGGCGCCGGCGTCCTCGTCCCGGCGGCCTTCGCCGCCCAGGCGGCCGCGACCCCGGGCGACACCGCCCTGGTGTTCGGGGACACCCGCCTGACGTACGCCGAACTCGACGCCCGCACCAGCCGCCTGGCCCACGGCCTGATCGCCTCCGGCGTCGGCCCCGAGGACGTGGTCGCCCTCGCCCTGCCGCGTTCCGCCGAATCCGTGGTCGCCGTCCTCGCCGTGCTCAAGGCCGGTGCCGCGTTCCTGCCGCTGGACGCCGAGTACCCGCGCGACCGGATCGCCCACATGCTGGCCGACGCCCGCCCGGCCGCCGTGCTCACCGGTGCCGGCTGGCCGCTGCCCGAGGTGCTCGACGGCCTCACCGTCCTCGACGCCGCCGAGGAGCACTGGGCCGCGCAGCCCGCCGACACGCCGCCCCTCCGCGTCGGCCCGTCGCACGCCGCCTACGTCATCTACACGTCCGGCTCCACCGGCCGGCCCAAGGGCGTGGTGGTCCGCCACGGCGGCCTCGCCAACCTGCTCGCCTTCCACCGCGACGTCACCGTCGCCACCGCCCGGGAGGCCCGCCCGGGACGCCGGTTCCGGTTCGCCCAGACCGCCTCGCTCTCCTTCGACACCGCCCTCGAAACGCTGCTGTGGATGGTCGCGGGACACGAACTCCACCTGCTCGACGACGACCTGCGCCGCGACGCCGCCGCGATCGTCCGCTACGCCGAGGACACCGGCGCCGACGTCTTCGACGTCACCCCCGGCCACGCCCAGCGACTGGTCGAGGAGGGCCTGCTCGACCGCTGCCCGCCCGCCCTCCTCATGGTCGGCGGCGAGGCCGTCGGGCAGAGCCTGTGGACCGCCCTCACCGCCGCCCCCGACACCGCCGTGCTCAACATGTACGGCCCCACCGAGTGCACCGTCGACGCCCTCCACCACCGGCTCGACGGCGACCCGCGCCCCCTGATCGGCCGCCCGCTGCCCAACCTCCGCGCCCACGTCCTGGACGCCGGCCTGCGGCCCGTACCGCCCGGCGTGCCCGGCGAGCTGTACCTGAGCGGCGCCGGCCTGGCCCGCGGCTACCTCGGCCGGCCGGCGCTGACCGCCGAGCGCTTCGTCGCCGACCCGTTCGCGCCGGGCGAGAGGATGTACCGCACCGGCGACCTCGTCCGGCGCCGTCCGGACGGCCGGGTCGAGTACCTGGGCCGCACCGACCACCAGGTCAAGGTCCGCGGCTTCCGGATCGAGCTCGGCGAGATCGAGACCGTCCTGACCGGCCACCCCGACGTCCTCCAGGCCGCGGTGCTGGCGTACGAAGAAGGGGCGGCCGGCGCGGCCGGCGGGGCCGGCACCCGCCTCGCCGCCCACGTCGTCACGCGGACCGCGATCGACCCCGCCGCACTGCGCGCCCACGCGGCCGCCTCCCTCCCGGACCACATGGTCCCGGCGGCGTTCGTGACGCTCGACGCGCTGCCGCTCACCGTCAACGGCAAGCTCGACCGCTCCGCGCTGCCCGCTCCCGACTTCGCCGTGGCCACCGGCGGCCGCGCGGCCCGTACGGCGCCCGAGGAGATCCTCTGCGGCCTGTTCGCCGAGGTGCTCGGCGTGACCGGCCAGGTCTCCGCCGACGACGACTTCTTCGCCCTCGGCGGGCACTCACTGCTCGCCACCAGGCTGCTTAGCCGGGTGCGCTCGGTACTCGGCGCCGAACTCGGCATCCGTGACGTCTTCGAGGCGCCGACGGTGGCCGGCCTGGCCCAGCGCCTGGACGGCGCCGGGGCGCGGCTCGCCCTCACCGCCGGCGACCGCCCCGAGCGCCTTCCGCTCTCCTCCGCCCAGCGGCGGCTCTGGCTGATCGACCGCATGGAGGGACCGAGCGCGCTCTACAACATGCCGCTCGCGCTGCGCCTCACCGGCCCGCTCGACCCGCCCGCCCTGGAACGCGCCCTCGGCGACCTGGTCGCCCGCCACGAGATCCTGCGCACCGTGATCGCCGAGCACGACGGCGAGCCCCACCAGCTGGTCCTGGCACCCGCCGACGTCCCGCTCCCGGTGGCACCGCGCGACTGCGCCCCGGAGTCGGTCGACACCGAGATCGACCGGGCGGCCCGCCGCCCCTTCGACCTGGCCGCCGAACCTCCCGTACGGGTCACCCTGCTCCGGGTCGCCCCCGAGGACCACGTCCTCGTCGTCGCCCTGCACCACATCGCCGGCGACGGCTGGTCGATGGGCCCGCTCCTGCGGGACCTGGCCGCCGCCTACGGCGCCCGCCGCGACGGTGCGGCGCCCGACTGGCAGCCGCTGCCGGTGCAGTACGCGGACTACGCGCTCTGGCAGCAAGAGCTGCTCGGCGACGAGGACGACCCCGACAGCCTGGTCGCCCGTCAGCTGGCCTACTGGCGCGAGAACCTGGCCGACCTGCCCGAGGAGCTGACGCTCCCCGTCGACCGGCCGCGCGGCGCCCGCGCCGACCACCGGGGCGAACGCGTGGCCCTGCCCCTCGACGCCGAACTGCACCGCTCCCTCGTCGAGCTGAGCCGGGAGCACCGGGTCACGATGTTCATGACCCTGCAGGCGGGCCTCGCCGCGCTGCTGACCCGGCTCGGCGCCGGCAGCGACATCCCGATCGGCTCGGTGGTCGCCGGCCGCTCGGACGAGGCCCTGGACGACCTGGTCGGCTTCTTCGTCAACACCCTGGTGCTGCGCACCGACACCTCCGGAGACCCCACCTTCGCCGAACTCCTGGGCCGCGTACGGGAGACCGGCCTCGGCGCCTACGCGCACCAGGACGTGCCGTTCGAGCGTCTGGTGGAGGAGCTGAACCCGGCCCGCTCACTGGCCCGCCACCCGCTCTTCCAGGTCGCGATGGTCCTCCAGTCCAACGACGGCGCCGAACCGGAACTGGCCGGCCTGCGGGCGGAGGCGCTGCCCGCGGACACCGGCGTCGCCAAGTTCGACCTCAACGTGACGCTGGAGGAGTTCTTCGGCCCGGACGGAGCGCCCGCCGGACTGGACTGCGCGATCGACTTCGCCACCGACCTGTTCGACCGGGAGACCGTCGAGTCCGTCGCCGCCCGCTTCGGCCGGCTCCTCACGGCCGTCACCGCCCGCCCCCAGGACCGGATCGGCCGCGCCGACCTGCTGGCCGACGGCGAGCGCGCCGAGCTCCTCTCAGGCCACCGCCCCCTGCCCGCCGGACTGCCGCTCGTCCCGGCCGCCTTCGCCGCCCAGGCCGAGGCCACGCCCGGCCTCACGGCCCTCGTGTGCGAGGAGACCCGGCTCACCTACGCCGAGCTCGACGCCCGCGCCAACCGCCTCGCCCACGGTCTGATCGCCTCCGGCGTCGGCCCGGAGGACGTGGTCGCCCTCGCCCTGCCCCGCTCGGCCGGGACCGTGGTCGCCCAGCTGGCCGTGCTCAAGGCCGGTGCGGCCTTCCTGCCGCTGGACGCCGACTACCCGCGGGAGCGCACCGCCCACATGCTGGCCGACGCCCGCCCGGCGGCCGTCCTCACCGCCGCCGGCTGGCCGCTGCCCGACGCCCTCGACGGCCTCACCGTCCTGGACGCCGCCGAGGAGAACTGGGCCGGCCGGCCCGCCGTCGCCCCGCCCGTCCGCGTGACGCCGTCCCACGCCGCGTACGTCATCTACACCTCCGGCTCCACCGGCCGCCCCAAGGGCGTGGTGGTCAGCCACGGTGCGATCGCCGGCCTGCTCGCCGCCCACCGTGCGGAGACCTTCGGCGAGCCCGAGCGGACCCACGGCCGGCTGCGCGCCGCCCTGACCGCCTCCCTCTGCTTCGACGCCTCCTGGAACGGCCTGCTCTGGATGGTCGCCGGACACGAGCTGCACCTGATCGGCGAGGACCTGCGCCGCGACCCCGCCGCCCTGGTCCGCCACTTCCGCACCGCCGGCATCGACGCCGTGCAGTTCACCCCCACCTACGCCGAACAGCTCGTCGCCGAAGGCCTGCTGGACGAGCCCGCGCCGCGCGTCGTGCTGCTCGGCGGCGAGGCCGTCGGCCAGGCCCTGTGGGACCGACTGCGCGAGGCCCCCGCCACCACCGGCCACAACCTCTACGGGCCCACCGAGTGCACCGTCGACACCCTGCTCCAGGCCTACGGCGAAGCCGAGCGCCCCACCATGGGACACACCGTCCTCGGCACCCGCGCCTACGTCCTCGACGAGCACCTCAACCCGGTCCCCGCCGGCGTCCCCGGCGAGCTCTACCTCGCCGGCGACAGCCTGGCCCGCGGCTACCTCGGCCGCGCGGCGCTGACCGCCGAGCGCTTCGTCGCCGACCCGTTCGCACCCGGGGAGAGGATGTACCGCACCGGCGACCTGGTCCGCCACGCCCGCGACGGCCGCATCGACTACCTGGGCCGCACCGACCACCAGGTCAAGATCCGCGGCTTCCGCATCGAGCCCGGCGAGGTCGAGCAGGCGCTGACCCGGCACCCGGCCGTCCGCCAGGCCGTCGTCACCCCGCACGAGACCGAGGACGGCGACCGCCGTCTGGTCGCCCACTGCGCGGTCACCGCACCGAGCCCCGAACTCGCCCTGGAACTGCGCAGGTTCGTGGCCGACGCACTCCCCGCCCACATGGTCCCCGCGGCCGTCGTCACCCTCGACGCGCTGCCCCTGACCGGCAGCGGCAAGGTCGACCGGCGTGCCCTGCCCGCCCCCGACCTCCAGCTCTTCACCGGCGGCCGGGCCGCCCGCACGGCACGCGAGGAACTGCTGGGCGGCCTGTTCGCCGAGGTGCTCGGCGCGCCGGGCCCGCTCGCCGTCGACGACGACTTCTTCGCCCTCGGCGGACACTCGCTGCTCGCCATGAAGCTGGTCAGCCGCGTCCGCACCGTGTTCGCCGCCGACATCGACGTCCGCGACGTCTTCGAGGCGCCCACGGTGGCCGGTCTCGCCCAGCGCCTGGACGGCACCGGCACCCGGACCGCACTCACGGCCGGCGAACGCCCGGAACGCCTTCCGCTCTCCTTCGCCCAGCAGCGGCTCTGGCTGATCGACCGCATGGAGGGCCCCAGCGCCCTCTACAACCTGCCGCTCGCCCTGCGCGTCACCGGCCCGCTCGACCCGGCCGCCCTGGAACTCGCCCTCGGCGACCTCGTCGCCCGCCACGAGATCCTGCGCACGCTGATCGGCGAGCAGGACGGCGAGCCCCGGCAGCGGATCCTCCCGCCCGCCGAGGCCCGGGTGACCTTCGACCGCCGCACCACGCGGCCCGCCGACCCGGCGGCCGCCCTGGCCGACTGCACCGCCGTCCCCTTCGACCTCGCCGCCGACGTGCCCGTACGGGCCCACCTGTTCCCGCTCGCCGCCGACGAGCACCTGCTCGTCCTCGTCCTCCACCACATCGCCGGCGACGGCCTCTCCATGGACCCCCTGCTGCGGGACCTGGCCGCCGCCTACGGCGCCCGCCGCGACGGTGCGGCGCCCGACTGGCAGCCGCTGCCGGTGCAGTACGCGGACTACGCGCTCTG
>NZ_JBHXFE010000001.1:311168-431571 GCF_042722475.1 Streptomyces sp. NPDC127092 | reverse complement strand
GGGTCGCCGAGGACCGTTCCGGTGCCGTGGGCTTCGACGGCGTCGACGGCCGAGAAGGTCAGGCCGGCGTCTTCGACGGCGGCGCGGATGACGCGCTCCTGGGCGGGGCCGCTGGGCGCCGTCAGCCCGTTGGACGCACCGTCCTGGTTCACGGCCGAGCCGGCCACGACGGCCAGGACCTGGTGTCCGCGACGGCGTGCGTCCGACAGCCGCTCCACGACGAGCACGCCGACACCCTCGGCCCACGCGGTGCCGTCCGCGTCCGCCGAGAAGGACTTGCAGCGGCCGTCCTCGGCGAGCCCGCGCTGACGCGAGAACTCGATGAAGGTGTGGGGAGTGGACATCACGGCGGCGCCGCCGGCCAGGGCCAGCGAGCACTCGCCGGAGCGCAGCGCCCGGACCGCCAGGTGGAGGGAGACGAGCGACGAGGAGCACGCGGTGTCCACGGACAGCGCCGGGCCCTGGAGCCCGAGCGTGTAGGCCACGCGGCCCGACGCGACGCTGCCGGCGGTGCCGGTCAGGAAGTGGCCCTCGGCCTCCTCCGGCAGCCGGCCGCCGCCGTAGTCGTGGTACATCACGCCGGTGAAGACGCCGGTGTCGCTGCCGTGGAGCGAACCGGGCGCGATGCCGGCCCGCTCCAGGGCCTCCCAGGACACTTCGAGCAGCAGTCGCTGCTGCGGGTCCATCGCCAGCGCCTCGCGCGGCGAGATGCCGAAGAAGGCGGGATCGAACGCGGCGGCCTCGTGGAGGAAGCCACCGTGCCGCACGTAGGACGTGCCCGGGTGGTCCGGGTCCGGGTGGTAGAGACCGTCGAGGTCCCAGCCGCGGTCCGTCGGGAAGCCGGAGATCACGTCCCGCTGCTCGGCGACGACCCGCCACAGCGCCTCGGGCGAGTCCACCCCGCCCGGGAAGCGGCAGCCCATGCCGACGATCACGATCGGGTCGTCCTCGTCCGTGCGCGGCGCGACCGCGACGGCGGCGGGCTGCGGGGCGGCACTCTCGGCGCGTTCCCGTGCGAGCGCGAGCGTGAAGTCGACGACGGCGGCCGTCGTCGGGTGGTCGAAGACGAGGGTGGCCGGGAGCCGCAGACCGGTGGCGGAGTTGAGGCGGTTGCGCAGCTGCACCGCGAGGAGCGAGTCCACGCCGAGGTTCTTGAACGGCTGGTCCTGGTCGATCCCGTCCGCCGAGTCGCGGCCGAGGACGGCGGCGAGCTGGGTGCGTACGAGGTCGAGCAGCAGGCGGCGCCCCTCCTCCTCGGACATCCGGCCGAGCCTGCGCCGCAGACCGGACTCGCCGGCCCGTCGCTGCGGGACCCGCACCAGCGAGCGCAGTACGGGGGACATGGTGCCGGCGAGCGCGTCGGCGCGCATTCCCGCCGGGTCGAGTCGGGCCGGGACGAGCAGCGCGTGGTCGTCGGCGAGCGCCCGGTCGAGCAGTGCGAGGCCCTCCTCGGTGGAGAGCGGGGCGATGCCGCGGGTCGAGAGCGTGTCGTCGTCCAGGTGCCCGGTGAGGCCGGTGCGTTCGGCCCACAGGCCCCAGGCGAGCGAGGTCGCCTGGCGGCCGGTGGACCGGCGGCGGGCGGCGAGCGCGTCGAGGAAGACGTTGCCGGCGGCGTAGTTGGCCTGGCCCGGGTTGCCGAGCACGCCCGCCACCGAGGAGAACAGGACGAAGGCGGCGAGGTCCTGGTCCGCGGTCAGCTCGTCGAGGTGAGCGGCCGCGTCCACCTTGGGCCGCAGCACGGCGGTGAGCCGCTCCGCGGTGAGGGACCCGATCACGCCGTCGTCCAGGAGGCCCGCGGTGTGCACGATTGCCGTGAGCCGGACGCCCGACAGGAGCCGTGCGAGTGCGTCGCGGTCGGCGGTGTCGCAGGCGGCCAGCGTGACCTCGGCGCCCAGCTCGGTGAGCTCGGCCGAGAGTTCCTCGGCGCCCGGCGCGTCGGCGCCGCGACGGCTGACCAGCAGCAGGCGGCGGGCGCCGTGCTCGGTGACCAGGTGACGGGCGACCGACGCGCCGAGCACGCCGGTTCCGCCGGTGATGAGGACGGTGCCGTCGGGGTCGATCCGGCCGCTGTCGGGACCGGCGACGGTGCTGGTGTGCCGGACCAGCCGCGGGGCGAGGGTTTCGCCCGCCCGGAGGGCGAGCTGGGGCTCGGTGAGCACGGCGCCCGGCACGGTGTCGGCCCGGAGCTCCTCGTCCGAGTCCAGCAGGGCGAAACGGTCGGGGTGCTCGGACTGGGCGGTCCTGATCAGGCCCCACACGGTGGCCTGGGCGGGGTCGGTGACCTCGGGGCCCGCGGCGCCTTCGGTCAGGACCAGGAGGCGGGAGCCGGTGAAGCGGGGGTCGGCCAGCCAGTCCTGGACCAGGCCGAGTGCCCAGCCCGCCGCCCGGTGTGCGGCGTCGGCGAGGCCGGCACTCGTGCGGGCAGGGTCCTGCGGCGCGTCCGGACATCGTTCGTCGACGGGACATCGCCCGTCGACCGGACATCGGACGGCGACCACCTGCGGCACCGGGTCCGGCACCTCGGCCAGGTCCGTGACCAGGCACGCGTCGACGCCGACCGGGCCGGCCGGCACCGCCTGCCAGTCCAGCCGGAACAGCGAGTCGGCGCCGCCGGGAGCGGCCAGGTCGGCGGTGAACGGCCGCATGGTGACGGACTCCGCGGACAGCACGGGCTTGCCCGAGCTGTCGGTGACGCGCAGGGTCACGCCGTCCTCGCCCCGCCCACCGAGCCACACCCGCAGCGCGTCCGCGCCCTCGGTGTGACGGGTGACGCCGGACCAGGAGAAGGGCAGGACGGTACGGCTGTCCTCGCGGAGCAGACCGACGGCGTGCAGGGCCGCGTCGAGGACCGCCGGGTGCAGCCCGAAGGAGGCGGCGTCGAGTTCCGCGGGCAGGCTCACCTCGGCGAACACGTCGCGACCGGAGCGCCAGGCGGCCCGCAGGCCCTGGAACGCCGGGCCGTAGTCGTAGCCCGCTTCCGCGAGCGCGTCGTAACGCGTCTCGACGTCGATCTCCTGGGCGCCGGGGGGCGGCCACTCGACGAGGTCGAAGTCCGCGGCGTCGTCGTCGAGGTCGAGCACCGCCGCGGCGTGCCGCGTCCAGGGGGCACCCGGGTCCGCGTCCTGCGACCGGGAGTGCACGGCCAGCTCCCGCTGTCCGTTCGCGGCCGGCGGCTCGACGGTCACACGGAGCTGTACGGCCTCGCCGGGCGGAAGCACCAGCGGTGCCTGGAGGGTGAGTTCGGCGAGCCGTCGCCAGCCCATCCGGGCGCCCACCGCCATCGCGAGTTCGAGGAACGCGGTGCCCGGCAGCAGCACGGTGCCGTGCACCGCGTGGTCGGCGAGCCACGGCTGCGTGTCCAGGGCGAGCCGCCCCGTGTACACCAGCCGGTCCTCCTCGACGAGCTCGACCACCGCACCGAGCAGCGGGTGCCCGGCCGAGGCCAGACCGAGCCCGCGGGCGTCGGTCGAGGCGGGTTCGGTCTCGAGCCAGTAGCGCCGGCGCTGGAAGGGGTAGGACGGCAGCTCGACGGTGCGGGCGCCGTAGGGCCGGAGGAGGGTGGGCCAGTCGATGGCGACGCCGTGGGTCCAGGCCTGGGCGGCGGATTCCGCGAAGCGGTGGAGGCCGCCGGTGTTGCGGTGCAGGGTGCCGACGGCGGCGGCGCTCTGGCCGAGTGCTTCGAGGGTCTCGGTGATGCCGTTGACGAGGACGGGGTGGGCGCTGACTTCGATGAACACGACGTCGGGTGCGGCGAGTTGTTCGATGACCTCGGCGAGCCGGACGCGGCTGCGGAGGTTGCGGAACCAGTAGGAGCCGTCGAGTTCGCGGGTGTCGATCGCGCCTGCGGTGACGGTGGAGTGGAAGGCGATGCGCCCGGACTGCGGGCTGACGTCCTTGAGTTCCTCCGCCAGGGTGTCGCGGATCTCGTCGACGTGTGCGGAGTGGGAGGCGTAGTCGACGGGGATGCGGCGGGCCCAGATGTCGTGGGTTTCGCAGTGGGCGAGGAGGGCGTCGAGGGCGTCGGGTGTGCCGGCCACGACGGTGGAGGAGGGGCCGTTCACCGCCGCGACGGAGATCTGGCCGGAGTAGGTGGTGAGGAGGTCTTCGGCCTGGTTTTCGGGGATGCCGAGCCAGGCCATGCCTCCGCCGCCGGACAGGACGCGCAGGGCTTTGGAGCGCAGGGCGACGACGCGGGCGCCGTCTTCGAGGGTGAGTCCGCCGGCGACGACGGCGGCGGCGATCTCGCCCTGGGAGTGGCCGACGACGGCCATGGGGTTGACGCCGTTGGCGCGCCAGAGGGCGGCGAGGCCGACCATCATGGCCCAGGAGGCGGGCTGGACGACGTCGACCCGGTCCAGGCCCGGTGCGTTTTCGTCACCGCGCAGGACCGCGGTCAGGGACCAGTCCACGAACGGCGCGAGTGCGGTCTCGCACTCGGCGATGACGCGGGCGAACTCGGGGGAGGAGTCCAGCAGTTCGGTCGCCATGCCGATCCACTGCGAACCCTGACCCGGGAACACGAACACGGCACGGGACGAGGACACCCCGTTGACGCCCTCGGTCTCGCCGGACGCCAGCGCGTCCAGACCCGCGAGCAGACCTTCCCGCCCGTCCGAGCCGGACACCACTGCGCGGGACTCGAAGGCCGACCGTCCGGTGGCGAGGGAGTGGGCGACGTCGGCCGGGCTCAGCTCGGGCCGTGCCCGTACGTACGCCGCGAGCTGACCCGCGGCCTCGGCGAGAGCGTCCGCCGAACGAGCCGACAGGGCCCACGGCAGGGAAGAGCCGTCGAGCGGGGCCTCGGCCGTCTCGTCGACGGGGTCCGCGTCGCCGGGGGCCTCGGCGAGGATGACGTGGGCGTTGGTGCCGCTGATGCCGAAGGAGGAGACACCGGCCCTGCGGACCTTGTCGTCCTGGGCGGGCCACGGACGGGGCTCGGTCAGCAGCTCGACGCCGCCCGTCTCCCAGTCGATGAGCTCGCTGGGCTTGGTGACGTTGAGCGTGGCGGGCAGCTCGCCCTTGCGCAGCGCCATGACCATCTTGATGACACCGCCGACACCGGCGGCTGCCTGGGCGTGGCCCAGGTTGGACTTGAGCGAGCCGAGCAGCAGCGGCTCTGCGCCGTCACGGTCGCTGCCGTACGTGGCGAGGAGGGCCTGCGCCTCGATCGGGTCGCCGAGCACCGTTCCGGTGCCGTGCGCCTCGACGGCGTCGACCCCGGCGAAGGAGACCCCGGCGTCCTCCACGGCCGCCCGGATCACCCGCTCCTGGGCGGGGCCGCTGGGCGCCGTCAGGCCGTTGGACGCGCCGTCCTGGTTCACGGCCGAGCCGGCCACGACGGCCAGGACCTGGTGTCCGTGGCGCCGTGCGTCCGACAGTCGCTCGACGACGAGCACTCCGACGCCCTCGGCCCACGCCGTACCGTCCGCGTCGGCGGAGAACGACTTGCAGCGGCCGTCCGCCGCGAGCCCGCGCTGCTGCGAGAACTCCACGAAGATGCCCGGCGTCGACATGACGGTCACGCCGCCGGCGAGGGCCAGCGAGCACTCGCCGGAGCGCAGCGCCCGGACCGCCAGGTGCAGGGCGACCAGGGACGAGGAGCACGCGGTGTCCACCGTCAGGGCCGGGCCCTGGAGGCCGAGCGTGTAGGCCACGCGGCCCGACGCGACGCTCGACGTCGTACCGGTGAGGGCGAAGCCGGTGGCGCTCGTGCCCGACTCGCCGAGGCGCGGACCGTACTCCTGGGCGATCGCGCCGAGGAACACGCCCGTCGACGACCCGTGGAGCGAACCGGGCGTGATGCCGGCCCGCTCCAGAGCCTCCCAGGACACCTCAAGCAGCAGTCGCTGCTGCGGGTCCATCGCCAGCGCCTCGCGCGGCGAGATGCCGAAGAACTCGGGGTCGAACTCGGGGGCGCCCGTCACGAAACCGCCGTCGCGCACGTAGGACGTGCCGGGGTGGTCCGGGTCGGGGTGGTAGAGGCCGTCGAGGTCCCAGCCCCGGTCGGTCGGCAGCCCGGAGATCACGTCGCGCTGCTCGGCGACGACCTGCCACAGCGCCTCGGGCGAGTCGACCCCGCCCGGGAAGCGGCAGCCCATGCCGACGATCACGATCGGGTCGTCGGCGTGGGGGTCGGAGTCGGACGGGGAGTCGGCGTGGGCGGCCGCTCCGGCCTCCAGTTCGCGGACCCGCTGACGGGACTGGTGGAGGTCGACGGTGAGGCGCTTGAGATAGGCGACGAGTTTCTCGTTGTCCGGAGTTGTCATGGTCTTGATGCCCCCGTAGGCGTTGTGGAGCCGTGCGTGCGTGCCGCGCGGGCCGGGCACGTCACGCGACGGTGCGTACGACGTGCCCGATCGAGCCGCGCGCGGCGAACAGGACGAGCGGAGTGAGGGGTCCGCCGCAGCGGACCGGGATCAGAGTTCGGAGTCGATGAACGCGAGCAGTTCGTCGACCGAGGCCGATTCGACCCGCGCGGTCAGTTCGTCGTCGGACCGGACCCGCTGGGCCGGCACCAGGGCGAGGGCCGCCAGCGCGTGGAGGCGCTGGACGATCTCGTCCCTGACGTCGTCCTGGGTGTCGTCGGGCAGGCTGCCGAGCGCCGCTTCCAGCCGGTCGAGTTCGACCAGTCCGGGCGCGGTGCCGAGGCCCGCCGTCGTTTCGGCCGCCGGGACGGTGGGGTCGGCGGAATCCGCCTCGTCCGGGGCCAGTTCCTCGTGCAGATGGGCCATCACCGCGAGCGGCGTGGGGTAGTTGAACAGGAAGGTGGCGGGCAGCCGCAGACCGGCGCTGGTCTGCAGCCTGTTGCGCAGCTCCACGAGCGTGAGCGAGTCGCAGCCCATGTCCTTGAACGGGCGGTCGGCGGGCACGCCGGCCGCGTCGGACCGGCCGAGCACGGCGGCGGTCTGCACCCGTACGAGGTCGAGCAGCAGGTCCTGCCGCTCGTCCGGGTTCAGCACGGCGAGCCGGTCGCGCAGGGTCGCCGTCGCCGGGGCGGCGGCGGTGGCCCGTGCCTCCTGGCCGGGGCGCGGGGCGGCCGGGGCCAGATCGCGGAGCACGGCGGGCCGCTGCTCGCCGAGCGCGCCGAGGGCGGCGCGGTCGAAGGGCGCGGGCACGAGCGCCGCGGCGTCCGTGCGCAGGGCCGCGTCGAGCAGGGCCAGGCCCTCCGCCCGGTCGATCGGCGCGAGACCGGTCCGGGCGATCCGTCCACGGTCGGCCTCGGACAGCGAGCCCGCCATGCCGGCGGCGCCCGGTCGTCCCGCGGTGTCCGCCCACATGCCCCAGGCCAGGGACAGCGCCGGCAGGCGCCGGGCCCTCCGGTGCTGCGCCAGGGCGTCCAGGTAGGCGTTGGCAGCGGCGTAGTTGCCCTGCCCGGCGCCGCCGATGACACCCATGACGGAGGAGAAGAGGACGAAGGCCGCGAGGTCCTGGTCCACGGTCAGCTCGTGCAGGTTGCGGGCCGCGGTGGCCTTGGCGGCGAGCACCGTGTCCAGGCGCTCGGGAGTGAGGGCGGTGATCACGCCGTCGTCGAGCACTCCCGCCGCGTGGACGACGGCGGTGAGCCGCACGTCCGACAGGAGCCGCGCGAGCGCGTCCCGGTCGCCGGTGTCGCAGGCGGCGAGGGTGACCTCGGCGCCCGCTTCGGTGAGCTCGGTGGCGAGTTCGGCCGCGCCGGGCGCGTCCGGGCCGCGACGGCTGACGAGCAGCAGCCGGCGGGCACCGTGCTCGGTGACCAGGTGCCGCGCGACGAGACCGCCGAGGGCGCCGGTGGCGCCGGTGATCAGGACGGTGCCGTCCGGATCGAGGGGCGCGGGCAGGGTCAGGACGACCTTGCCGATGTGCCGCGCCTGGCTGACGTGGCGGAACGCCTCCGGCGCCCGGCGGACGTCCCAGGTGCTGACCGGCAGCGGGGTGAGCGCACCCGACGACAGCAACGCGAGGACCGAGGTGAGCAGTTCGGCGATCCGCTCGGTCGGCTCCTGGAGCAGGTCGAAGAAGCGGTAGTCCACCCCGGCGTGGTCGGCCGCGACCACGTCCGGGTCGCGCAGATCGGTCTTGCCCATCTCCACGAAACGACCGCCGTGCGGCAGCAGCCTCAGGGAGGCGTCCACGAACTCGCCGGCGAGGGAGTTCAGGACCACGTCCATGCCACGGCCCTCGGTGGCCGCGCCGAACGCGGTCTCGAACTCCAGGGTGCGGGACGACGCCAGGTGCGCCTCGTCCAGACCCATGGCACGCAGGGCGTCCCACTTGCCGGGACCGGCCGTGCCGTACACCTCCGCGCCCAGGTGCCGGGCGAGCTGGACGGCGGCCATGCCGACACCGCCGGCGGCGGCGTGGATCAGGACGCGCTCGCCCGCCGCGAGTCCGGCGAGGTCGACCAGCGCGTGGTAGGCGGTCAGGAACACGATGGGCGCGGACGCCGCCTGGGCGTACGTCCAGGCGGCGGGCATCACGGCGACCCGCCGGTGGTCGGCGACGGCCACCGGGCCGAACGCCCCGGAGAGCAGGCCCATGACCCGGTCGCCGACGGCGATGCCGGTGACACCGGGGCCGACCTCGGTGACCACACCGGCGCCTTCGAGGCCGAGGAGACCGGGGTCGCCGGGGTAGAGGCCCAGGGTGTTCAGGACGTCGCGGAAGTTGACGCCGGCGGCGCGCACCGCGATGCGCACCTCGCCGTCGCCGAGCGGCGCCTCGGACTCCGGGCAGGGTTCGAGCGCCAGGTGGTCCAGGGTGCCGCGGTCGCGCACCGCGAGCCGCCAGGCGGTCGCTCCGGCCGGCGGAACCAGCGCACCGTCGGCGGTCGCCCTGCCGATCCGGGGAACCAGCAAGGCCCCGTCACGGACGGCGAGTTGCGTCTCGGTCCCGGTCGTCGGCAGCGCCGTGCGGCAGTCCGCCGCCGACTCCACGTCGAGGAGACCGACCCTGCCCGGGTTCTCGGTCTGCGCCGAGCGCGCCAGACCCCACACGGCCGCGGCCTCGGGGTCCACGTCGGCGTCCGGTGCCGTCGCCACGGCCGCGCGGGTGACGAGCACGAGCCGCGAGTCGGCGAACCGGTCGTCGGCCAGCCAGGTCCGGAGCAGGTCGAGCGCGCGGTGCACGGCGGACCGGGTGCCGGCCGCGGCACCGTCCGCCAGGTCCGCGGCACCGTCCGCGAGGCGCGCCAGGTCCGTGGCGTCCGCCAGATCCGTCGCGCCGGCGGTGTCCGTCGCGCCGGCCAGGTCCGTGAGCGGTGCGAAGACCACCGCCGGGGCCGGGAGCCCCGCGTCCACGGCCTGCCCCAGGGCGGCGAGGTCGGCGTACCGGGAGCCGACGCCCAGGTCGGCGGAGCCGAGCCCGGCGGCCGACGGGGACGCGTCCCCGTCCCCGGCCGGGTCCGCGGCGACCGGCTTCCAGTCCAGGCGGTGGAGCGACCGCGGAACGGTCACCTCCTCGCTGACCGGGCGCAGGACCAGCTCCTCGACCTCGGCGACCACCGCGTGCGACTCGTCGAGCAGCGTCAGCGACACCGCGTCCGGTCCGGTGGAGGCGATCAGGACGCGGGCCGTGCGGGCACCGGGCTGGTGGACGGTCACGCCGCGCCACGAGAAGGGCAGCAGACGGCGGTCGCCGTCGTCCAGCGCGGTGATGACGATCGGGTGCAGGGCCGCGTCGAGCAGCGCCGGGTGCAGCCCGTACGAGGCGGCGTCGGTGACGGACGACGGCAGGGCGACCTCGGCGAGCAGGTCCGACCCGTGCCGCCACGCGGCGCGCAGGCCCTGGAAGACCGGGCCGTAGGCGTAGCCGGCGGCGGCCAGGCCGTCGTAGCAGCCGTCCACGGCCAGCGGCTCGGCCTCGGCGACGGGCGGCGCCGCGGCGGTCGCGGGTGCTCCGTCGTGCGGGGCGAGCGCGCCGGTGCCGTGCAGCGTCCACGGCTCCGTGGCGCCGTCCGGCGTCTCGGCGCGGGCGTGCACGGTCAGCGTGCGCTGCCCGTCGTCGCCGGGAGCGGCCACGACGACCTGGACCTCGGTGCGGCCCTCCTCCGGGATCACCAGGGGTGCGACGAGGGTGAGTTCGGCGACCCGGGGCGTGCCGGTCAGCGAGCCCGCGCGGGCGGCGAGTTCGAGGAACGCGGTGCCGGGCAGCAGGACCGAGCCGAGCACGGCGTGGTCGGCGAGCCACGGATGCGTACGGCGGCCGAGCCGCGCGGTCAGCACGGTCTGTCCGGACTCGGCGAGCTCGACGGCGGGGCCGAGCATCGGGTGACCGGCCGTGCCCGCGGTTCCCCGCGCGGTCAGCCAGTAGCGCTCCCGCTGGAAGGCGTACGTGGGCAGGGCGGGCGTCCGGCCGGGCCCGAACACGGCCCGCCAGTCCGCGCTCCGGCCGCGCACGTGCAGCGCGCCGAGCGCGGCGGCCAGGGTGCGGCCCTCGGGCCGGTTGCGACGCAGCACCGGTACGAACGCCAGCGCGTCGTCGTCCAGGCAGTCCTGGCCCAGCGCCGACAGCACGCCGTCCGGGCCGAGTTCGAGGAAGGTCCGCATGCCGAACTCGTGGAGGGCGACCAGGCCGTCGGACATCCGGACCTCCTGGCGCACCTGCCGGAGCCAGTAGTCGGCGGTGACCTCGATCGGCCGCCCGGTGACCGTGGACACCATGGGGATGCGCGGCTCCGCGTAGCGGACCCCCGCGGTGACGGCGCCGAACGCGTCGAGCATCCCGTCCATGCGGTGCGAGTGGAAGGCGTGACTGACGACCAGCCGGCGGGTCTTGCGGCCGGCCTCGGCGAACGCAGCGGCGACCTGCTCCACCGCCTCGACGTCACCGGAGACGACGACGGCCGTCGGGCCGTTGACGGCGGCGATGCTCACCTCGTGCTCGCGGCCCTCGATCAGGGCGCGGACCTCGTCCTGCGAGGCCTGGACGGCCGTCATCGCGCCGCCGGCCGGCAGGGCCTGCATGAGCCGGCCGCGCGCGGTGACCAGCGCGCAGGCGTCGGGCAGGGTGAGGATCCCGGCGACGTGCGCGGCGGCGAACTCGCCGATGGAGTGGCCGAGTACGGCGTCCGGCGCCAGACCCCGGTGCTCGAGGAGCCGGAACAGCGCGACCTGGAGCGCGAAGAGCGCGCACTGCGTGTTCTCGGTCCGGTCGAGGGCCTCCGCGTCGTGGAACATCACGTCGCGGATCGGCGGCGTACCGGGCACGGAGGCACGGCAGGCGTCGAGTTCGGCGCACACCGCGTCGAGGGCGGCGGCGAAGACCGGCTCGGACTCGTACAGTTCACGGCCCATGCCGACGCGCTGGCTGCCCTGCCCGGTGAACAGGTAGGCGAGCCCGTCGTCCGGGCGCGCCGTGCCGAGGGCCAGGGCGGAGTGCGCCTCGCCGCGGCCGAGCGCGGTCAGCGCCGCGACGGCCTCGGCGCGGTCCTCGGCGGTGATCGCCGCGCGGTGCTCCAGGGCGGTACGGGTGGTGGCCAGGGCGCGACCGAGGTCACGGGCCGGCACGTCGTCGAGCTCGTCCAGCGCCTCGACGAGTGCCGTGGCCTGGGCGCGCAGCGCCGGCTCGGTACGGCCGGACAGCACCCACAGCGGCGCCGTGTCGTCGAGCGGTGCCTGCTCCGTGTCGTCGGCCGACGTCAGGTCGCCGGGGGCCTCGGCGAGGATGACGTGGGCGTTGGTGCCGCTGATGCCGAAGGAGGAGACACCGGCGCGCCGGATCCTGTCGTCCTGGGCGGGCCACGGACGGGGCTCGGTCAGCAGCTCGACGCCGTCGGCGGCCCAGTCCACGAGCTTGCTCGGCTTGGACACGTTGAGCGTCGCGGGCAGTTCGCCCTTGCGCAGCGCCATGACCATCTTGATGACACCGCCGACACCGGCGGCGGCCTGGGCGTGTCCGATGTTGGACTTGAGCGAGCCGAGGAGCAGCGGCCGGCCGCCGTCGCGTGCGCTGCCGTAGGTGGCGAGGAGTGCCTGGGCTTCGATCGGGTCGCCGAGGACCGTTCCGGTGCCGTGGGCTTCGACGGCGTCGACGGCCGAGAAGGTCAGGCCGGCGTCTTCGACGGCGGCGCGGATGACGCGTTCCTGGGCGGGGCCGCTGGGGGCGGTGAGCCCGTTGGAGGCGCCGTCCTGGTTCACGGCCGAGCCGGCGACGACGGCCAGGACCTGGTGACCGCGGCGCCGGGCGTCCGACAGCCGCTCGACGACGAGCACGCCGACACCCTCGGCCCAGGCCGTACCGTCCGCGTCCGCCGAGAAGGACTTGCAGCGGCCGTCCTCGGCGAGCCCGCGCTGACGCGAGAACTCCACGAAGATGCCCGGCGTCGACATGACGGTCACGCCGCCGGCGAGGGCCAGCGAGCACTCGCCGGAGCGCAGCGCCCGGACCGCCAGGTGCAGGGCGACCAGCGACGAGGAGCACGCGGTGTCCACCGTCAGAGCCGGGCCCTGGAGGCCCAGCGTGTAGGCCACGCGGCCCGACGCGACGCTCGACGTCGTACCCGTCAGGCCGAAACCGGCGGCGCCGGCACCCGCCTCGCCGAGCCGCGGACCGTACTCCTGCGCCATGACACCGGCGAACACACCGGTCTGCGTGCCGCGCAGGGAGTCCGGGGCGATGCCGGCCCGCTCCAGGGCCTCCCAGGACACTTCGAGGAAGGCGCGCTGCTGCGGGTCCATCGCCAGCGCCTCGCGCGGCGAGATCCCGAACAGTTCGGCGTCGAACTCGGCGGCGCCTTCGAGGAAGCCGCCGTTGCGCACGTAGGTGGTGCCGACGTGGGCGGGATCCGGGTGGTAGAGGCCGTCGAGGTCCCAGCCGCGGTCCGTCGGGAAGCCGGAGATCATGTCCCGCTGTTCGGCGACGACCCGCCACAGGGCCTCGGGCGAGTCCACCCCGCCCGGGAAGCGGCAGCCGATGCCGACGATCACGATCGGGTCGTCCTGGTCGGGACCGGCTTCGGGCGCGGCCTCGTCGCTCCCTGCGTCGGCGAGCAGCGAGGCCAGCCGTGCGGGGCTGGGGTGGTCGTATACGACCGTGGTGGGCAGCTTGCGTCCGGTGGCGGCGACGAGCCGGTTGCGCAGCTCGACGACCGTCGCCGAGTCGATGCCCAGCTCCTTGAACGTCCGCCGCGGCTCGATCTCGGCGGCGGACTCGTAGCCGAGGACGGCGGCGGTGTGCGCCCGTACGAGTTCCAGAGCGGCCGGTCCGGTCAGCGAGCCGTGCGCCTCGGCCTCCTCGCCGTACGCGTCGTCCGCCGCGTCCGGGGCGTCCACGATGCCGGCCGGGAGGGCGGCGGCCCGTGCGGTCGGGGCCGGCGAGCCACCGGGCTGTGCGGTGATCCAGTGGCGGCGCCGCTGGAAGGCGTACGTCGGGAGCTCCGCGCGCGTGGTGCCGGCGGGCAGGACGGCGGACCAGTCCACCTCCGCGCCGTGGCAGAACGCCTCGCCGAACGCGAGCAGCAGCCGCTGCGGGCCGCCCTCCTCGCGGCGCAGGGTACCCAGCGCGGTCACCGGAAGGTCCGCGGCCTCCGCGGTCTGCTGGACGGCGAGCGCGAGCACCGGGTGCGGACTCATCTCGATGAACAGCTCGTGCCCCGCTTCGAGCAGGGCCCGTACGGCGGGTTCGAATCCCACGGGTTCCCGCAGGTTGCGGTACCAGTAGTCGACGTCGAGCTCGGAGCCGTCCAGCGCCGTGCCGGTCACGGTGGAGTGCAGGGGCACGCTTCCGGCGCGCGGCGCTATCCCGGCGAGCTCGGCCGGCAAGGTGTCGCGTACGGCGTCGACGTGCGGGCTGTGCGAGGCGTAGGCGACCGGGACGCGCCGGGTGCGGACGTCCTCGCCGTACCGCGCGGCGAACGCGTCCAGGGCGTCCCCGTCGCCGGCGACCACGGTCATGCCGGGGGAGTTGACGGCGGCGACGCTCAGCTGCGGGTACGCGGCGAGGTCGGCGCGCACCCGGTCGGCGGGCAGCGACACGGTGAGCATGCCGCCGCCGCGACCGGCCAGTTCGCCGAGGGCGGCGCTCCGCACGGCGATGAGCCGGGCCGCGTCGTCCAGGGTGAGCGCGCCGCTGACGGTGGCGGCGGCGATCTCGCCCTGCGAGTGGCCGATGACCGCGGCGGGTTCGACGCCCGCCGCCCGCCACAGTGCGGCGAGACCGACCATGACGGCCCACAGGGCGGGCTGCACGACGTCGTCGCGGTCGAGGGCGGGCGCGCCCGGGCGGCCGCGCAGCACGTCGGTCAGCGCCCAGTCCCGGTACGGGCGGAGCGCGCGCTCGCAGTCCTCGACGACCTTCGCGAAGACGGGGGCGGCGTCGAGGAGTTCGGCGGCCATGCCGGCCCACTGCGAGCCCTGGCCGGGGAAGACGAACACCGCTTCACGGGTGGTCCGGTGGCTGCTGCCCTGGACCGCGGCCTGGGTGACCCTGCCGTCGGCGACCGCGTCGAGGGCGGTCAGCAGCTCGGCCCGGTCGGAGCCGACCAGGACGGCCCGGTGGGCGAAGGCGGTGCGGTCGTGGGCGAGGGCGCGGGCGACCTCGGCGGCGCCGAGGTCCTCATGGGCGGCGAGGTGCTCGCGCAGCCGCTCGGCCTGGGCGCGCAGCGCCTTCTCGCCGCGTCCGGACAGCACCCAGGCGAGGGATTCGCCGGTGGCGGATTCTGCTGGGGATTCCTCGGCGGATTCCGCGGGGGATTCCTGATCGTTCCCGGCGGTAACAGCAGTTCCGTTCCACTCGCCGAGTACCAGATGGCAGTTGGTGCCGCCCATTCCGACCGATGTCACTCCCGCGACGAGCGGTCCATCGGAATCCCGCCATGGCTTGTTCTCGGTGATGGCGGAGATCCGGAGATCGTCGAAGGGAATCTGCGGATTGGGAGTGCGGAAATTCAGGGTCGGGACGAGTTCCCGCTCTTTGATGCAGAGAATGGTCTTGACGAGTCCCGCGATACCGGAGGCGCCTTCGAGGTGACCGATGTTCGTCTTGACGGAACCGAGGCGGAGGGGATTGCCGGGAGTGCGGGACGAGGCGAAAACGGCGCCCAGAGCCGAGGCTTCGATGGGATCGCCGACGCGGGTGCCCGATCCGTGGATTTCGACGTACTGGGCTTGCTCCAGGGGAATTCGCGCGTCTTCCCACGCCTCGCGGATGACGCGTTCCTGCGCCTTTCCGCTGGGCGTGGGGAGGGTGTCGCTCGCGCCGTCGCTGCCGACGGCGCCTCCGTGCAGGAGGCAGAGGATCCGGTCCCCGTCGGCGACGGCCTGACGGAGCAGCTTCAGCGCCACCACGGCGCCGCCCTCGCCTCGTACGTACCCGTTGGCACGGGCGTCGAGAGCGTGACATCGGCCGTCGGGCGAGAGGCTGCCGAAGGCCTCCAGGGCGTGGGTGCTCTCCGGCGCGAGGTTCAGGTTGACGCCGCCGGCCAGTGCCACGACGGACTCGCCGCGGCGCAGGCTCTCGCAGGCCAGATGCACCGCGACCAGGGCCGATGACTGCGCGGTGTCGACCACCATGCTGGGGCCCTGCAGGTCGAGGGCGTAGGAGACCCGGTTGGCGATGATGCCGCGGTGCAGGCCGGTCACCGTGTGGGCGGAGGTGGCGCCGGGGCCGGCCGCGTGGGTCAGGGCCGCGTAGTCGTCGGCGATCGCGCCGACGAAGACGCCGGTGCTCGTGCCGGCGAGCGTGGCCGGCACGATGCGGGCGTCCTCCAGCGCCTCCCAGGCGAGTTCGAGGACGAGCCGCTGCTGGGGGTCCGTCGCGGCGGCCTCCCGCGGCGAAATGCCGAAGAACTCGGCGTCGAAGGTGTCGACACGCGGGAGAAAGCCGCCGGGGCGCGGCGAGCCGTCGGGTAACGTGGCGAGATGCGCGCGATCCGCGGGCGGTTCGGCTATGGCATCGCGGCCGTTCTTGAGGAGATCCCAGAATTCAGCGGGGTTCGCCCCGCCGGGAAAGCGACAGGAGAGTCCGACGACGGCGACGGTCCGGTCGTCGATACCTTCGGGTGTTGGTGCTGCCGCCGGTATTCGGGCATGGCGGATCATGGTGTTCTTGCTCCCCCCGTGAAGCACGTTGAACGGCGCGGCCGACTCGGCGGTCCAGCCAGATTCAATTCGGACCCTAGCACCGAGTCGGCGCTCCGTAAACCAATGGCCACGGCATGCAGTCGGCATGCGGAAATAGGCATTCCGGACAGCCGGGGGGAGTGTCGGCGTATCCCGTAACCATCCCGTCAACGACGCGTAAACGGCGCGTCCCCACGCCGGGCGGACGCCGACGGGACGGGTGTTGTCCGGCAGGGGTCCACGGCGCGGGCCGTGGACCCGTCACCGGGAGGCGGCCGGCACCTTGGTGTCGGCGGAGTGGCCCTCGGCGGCCTTCGCCGCCGGGTGCGCCTTGGTGATGGTGCAGACGCCGTCGACGCACTGGCGCTCGAGGCGGCCGCGGGAGATGGTCTGCGCGAGGCCGACCATCCAGCAGGTGGGGCAGCCCTTGAAGGCGATCAGGGACAGCGGGGCCGCCAGCAGGACGGCCGGGCCGGCGACCGGCACCATGGCGATCGAGCCGATGATCAGCCCGAAGCCGATGACGCCGCGCGCCAGGTGGCGCGGGACGGACTTGCTGGCGAAGTTCGGCGCCGCGGGCTTCGCGGTCGCGGGGACCTGGAGCTGGGTGGGAGCGGTCTTCACGGTGTTCACGGTCGTGGGTCTCCTCCGACGTGTGGGCCGACGGCGTCGTCCGACGCCCGACCGGCGGCTTGGTCGAGTGGTGGTTCGGTCGCGGTGAGCGACTGGCGCAGGGTCGCGCGGGCCCGGTGCAGCCGCGACTTCATCGCGGCGGTGCTCAGACCGAGCGCGTTCGCGACGGTCTTGCCGGGCAGGCCCTGGATGTCACGCATGATCAGGACCTGCCGCTGGTCCCGCGGAAGGGCGCTGACCGCGGCGGCGATCCGCTCCACCTCCAGCCGGTGCAGCACCGCCTCCTCGGCCGACGGTTCCGCGCAGACCTCCGGCTCGGCCGACGTCTCGTCGCTCCGCGAGACGAGCAGCCGTACCTGCCGGAGGCATTCGTTGCGCACGATCCGGAACATCCATGAGGCAAGCGCGCCGGTGGCCCGCAAGGTGCCGATCTTCCTGTAGAGGATGATCAACGCCTCCTGTGCCGCGTCCTCCGCGTCCTGCGGCGAGGCGCACAGCGAGATGGCGAACTTGCGCACATGAGGCTGCGACTCCATGACGACGGTGGTGAGCGACGAGACGTCACCGTCCTGAGCGGCCTTGATCAAGCGATCGTCCGGCCATCGGAAGCGTGGATTCATGTGCTAACTCATACCCGGAAGGCACCCCGCGCGCAGGGCGCGGGTCAGACGCGGCTCTTCTTGAAGCGGCGCAGCAGGTGCCAGCTGCAAGCGCCCACAGCCAGGACTCCGACGACGATGAGCGCAGTGATCATTGGTGTTTCCTCCCGGTTCGGCCGGCCCGTTCGGCCGGTACACACATAGGAGGAGGGGAGGTCCGGAAAGGATTCGCCTCACGCGAAGATTTTTTTCGGGCGTCAGGACGACCGCTCCGCGAGGCCGCGGACACCTGCCGACGGCGAGACGGTCAGCCCGCCTTCCGGGCCATGACGACCACGCCCGGCCCGGTGTGCTCGTCCGCCGGGAGCCGGAGCTCGGCGACCGTGCGCAGTCCGGCCCGCTCGACGAGGTCCACGAGCTGTTCCGGCCGCCACCGGTGCGTCGTCCAGCGGACGGGTACGCCTCCGTAGGCCTCGGTGCGCAAGGTGTCCCCGTCGCCGACGTGGGTCGCGGTGATGAAGTACCCGCCCGGCTTCAACGCGCGGGCGAACGAGGCGAGTACCTGGGGAAGGACGTCACGGGGGAGGTTGAACAGGGACCACCAGCCGAGCACGCCACCGAGGGACGCCTCCCCGAGCCCGAGATCGGTGGCGGAGGCGACGGAGAAGCGGCACTGCGGATGCAGCCGGCGGGCGTTCTCGATCATGCGCGGGGAGAGGTCGACACCGGACACGTCGAGCCCGCGCTCGTCGAGGTAGGCGGTCACCGTGCCGGGTCCGCAGCCGACGTCGAGGACGGGTCCGAGTCCGCCCACGCTGTCGGCGAAGGCGTCGATCGACGCCTTGAGCCAGGGGTGGCGGCGGATGTCGCCGATCCCCGTATTCAGGACCATGTCGGCGTAGTTGTCGGCCACGCGGTCGTAGGAGTCGCGTACGACGTCGAGATCGGCGGGCCGGTCGATGCGGTGAGCGGGCATCGGGCAAGGATAGGGCGGCGGCGCGCAGCGTGGACCACGCGACACCGCCCGACGCCGACGGCTCCCATCTCCGCGGTGAGCACGCCTGGTTGAGCCGCCGGCCGGACCGGACCCGCCGGTCGGCCCGGGCCCGCCGGTCGGCCCGGGCCCGCCGACCGGCGCCGGCCGGGGATACGGGCAGCGCATGCACCCGGCTACGCCCGACCCGCCCGCGGCCGGGCGTTGAGCACCGCCCACCGGCATCCGCGCCTTTCCCGCCGCGCCTTACCCCCCGTGCCCTTCCGTCCTGCCCTCCCGCCGTGCCTTCCCCGCCGTGCTCCAGCCGCGGGCGACGCCCCTGGTCCGACCCGGCGGCGTGACGGAACGCCGGAGATGAGAGGGTCGGGCGGGTGAGTGAGACACCGACGAACACCCTCCAATACCGCGTAGACGGTCGAGACGACGCCCCGGTCCTGGTCCTGGGACCTTCGCTCGGCACCACCTGGCACATGTGGGACCGGCAGATACCCGAGCTCACCCGCGCCTGGCGGGTCGTCCGCTTCGACCTGCCCGGACACGGCGGCGCGCCCGTGCAGCCGGCCGGCTCCGTCGCCGAGCTCGGCGACCGGCTGCTCGCCACCCTCGACGAGCTCGGCGTCCAGCGCTTCTGCTACGCCGGCTGCTCCCTCGGCGGCGCCGTCGGCCTCGACCTCGCGCTGCGCGCGCCGCAGCGGGTCGCGTCCCTGGCCCTCGTCGCCACCTCGCCCCGCTTCGGCAGCGCCGACGAGTTCCGGCAGCGCGGCGTGCTCGTCCGCACCAACGGCCTCGAACCCATGGCCCGTACCGCGCCCGAGCAGTGGTTCACACCCGCCTTCGCCGCTGCCCAGCCCGCCATCGTCGACTGGGCCGTGCAGATGGTCCGCACCACCGACCCGGGCTGTTACATCGCCGCCTGCGAGGCGCTCGCCGTCTTCGACGTCCGCGAGGCCCTGGACCGGATCGGCGTGCCCGTCCTGGTCCTGGTCGGCGCCGACGACCGGATCACCGGCCCCGCCGAGGCCCGCACCCTCGTCGCCGGCATCCCCGACGCCCGCCTCGCCGTCGTCCCCGGCGCCTCCCACCTCGCGCCCGTCGAGCAGCCCGCCGCCGTCACGGAGCTGCTCACCGGCCACTTCGCGCCGCTCGCCCAGGACACCCACGGCGTCGCCCTCACCCCGCCCGGCACACCGCCGGTCCCCGTCCCGGTCGTCCCGGCGGCCGAGACCGCCCCGGCGTCGCCGGACGAGGACGAGGATCCCCGCCCCGACCCGTACGAGAGCGGCCTCAGGCTGCGCAGGGAGATCCTCGGCGATGCCCACGTCGACGAGGCCCTGGCGGATCCGTTCGGCGAGGACTTCCAGCACCTGGTCACCCGCTTCGCGTGGGGCGAGGTGTGGAGCCGTGAGGGTCTGGACCGCCGCACCCGCAGCGCCGTCACCCTCGCGGCGCTCATCGCCGGCGGCCACCACGACGCCCTCGCCGACCACACCCGGGCCGCGCTCCGCAACGGCCTCGCCCCGGCCGAGCTCCGCGAGATCCTCCTCCAGACCGCCGTCTACTGCGGCCTGCCCGCGGCCGAGAGCGCCCTGCGGGTCGTCCGCCGCGTGATCGAGGAGGACACGACACCGCCTGCCTAGGCCTGCCAGGAGCGGCAGAGCCCACGGCCTGCCCCTAGGCTGCGGCCGTGAAGCTGACGAAGAACACCCACGCCTGCGTCCGCCTGGAGAAGGACGGCCGGACGCTCGTCATCGACCCCGGGATGTTCACCGAGGAGGACGCCGCGCTCGGCGCCGACGTCCTCCTCGTCACCCACGAGCACCCGGACCACTTCGACGAGGGACGGCTGCGCGCGGCCCTCGAGGCCGACCCGGCCGCCGAGGTGTGGACGCTGCGGAGCGTCGCCGGGCAGCTCGCGGCGGCGTTCCCCGGCCGCGTCCACACGGTCGGCGACGGCGACGCGTTCTCCGCCGCCGGTTTCGACGTACAGGTGCACGGCGAACTGCACGCGGTGATCCACCCGGACATCCCGCGGATCACGAACGTCGGCTTCCTGATCGACGGGGCCGTCTTCCACCCCGGCGACGCGCTCACCGTCCCCGACCGCCCGGTGGAGACCCTGTTCCTGCCGGTCATGGCGCCGTGGAACAAGATCTCCGAAGTGATCGACTACGTGCGGGAGGTCAAGCCGGTCCGCGCGTACGACATCCACGACGCGCTCCTCACCGACCTGGCCCGGCCGATCTACGACCGCCAGATCGGCGCCCTGGCCGGCACCGACCACCGCAGGCTCACCCCGGGCGACTCGGCCGAGCTCTGACCGGCCCCGCGCCGCGGACCGCCGACTGTCACACCCCGCCGTTAGGCTTGCGCACATGCGCATCGCCACCTGGAACGTCAATTCGATCACGGCCCGGCTGCCCCGCCTCCTGGCCTGGCTGGAGAGCACCGGCACCGACGTGCTGTGCATCCAGGAGACCAAGTGCACCGCCGAGCAGTTTCCCGCCGACGAGCTGCGCGAGCTGGGGTACGAGTCGGTGGTCAACGCGACCGGCCGGTGGAACGGGGTCGCCCTGGTCTCCCGGGTCGGCCTGGAGGACGTCGTCACCGGGCTGCCCGGCGGCCCCGACTACGAGACCGTGCAGGAGCCGCGGGCCATCTCGGCGACCTGCGGCCCGGTCCGCCTCTGGTCGGTGTACGTGCCGAACGGCCGGGAGGTGGCGCACGACCACTACGCGTACAAGCTGCGCTGGCTCGAGGCCCTGAAGGCCGCCGTCGCCGAGGACGCGGCGGGCGGCCGGCCCTTCGCCGTGCTCGGCGACTTCAACATCGCCCCCACCGACGAGGACGTCTGGGACATCTCCCTGTTCGAGGGCGCCACCCACGTCACGGAGCCGGAGCGGGCGGCGCTCGCCGGGCTGCGCGAGGCCGGCCTGGCCGACGTGGTGCCGCGCCCGCTGAAGTACGACCACCCGTTCACGTACTGGGACTACCGCCAGCTCTGCTTCCCGAAGAACAAGGGCATGCGCATCGACCTGGTCTACGGCAACAAGCCCTTCGCGGACGCGGTCAAGGACAGCTACGTCGACCGCGAGGAGCGCAAGGGCAAGGGCGCATCCGACCACGCCCCGGTCGTCGTCGACCTCGACGTCTAGAGACCTCGACGTCCGAGACGTGGACGTCCGGTGGTGGCTCGGTGATCTCCGCGCGCCGGGTGGTGCCCTCCAGGGGTGGAATGGGACGCTGTTCGGATGAACATTCCTTTCCTGGACAACTGGCGCAAGAAGCATGAAGCGGAACGATCCCCTCTGGTCTCGGTCTTCGACCGGGACCCGGAGGGAGCCGCCGAGCTGCTCGCGGAGTGCGAGCTGCTGCGCGCCCGTGCCCAGGAGGCGGGAGTGACGCTCGACGACACGCCCCGCTCGCTCGCGGCGCTCGACCAGCTTCCGCCCCGCTGGCGGGAAGACCCGGAGGAACTGCCCTGGGTCGGGAACGACGCCGGCCTCTATCTCGGCACCGTGATCGTGCGGACCGTGCCGGGCGCCGGATGGCGGCTGCGGCCGGACGGCCAGCCGGTGGTGCTGCTGGCCTCCGGCCGCGAGATCAACGTGGTGGCGGCCGGGCTGGACTGGGCCGCCACGGGTGCGCCCGAGCTCTCCCAGGTCTACGCGGAGTCCGCCGAGTTCTGAGCCTCCGGGCGCCCCGCACGGGCCCTGCCCGCCCGGCAGCAGCCGGTGATCACTCCGCCCGCACCGGCACCGACACGTAGCTCGGATCGGCCGCCGGCGAGGAGAAGGTCAGCTGCGCGCCGGTCGGGTTGTGCTCGATGTACAGCGGGTCGACGGTGTCGACGACCAGCGCGAGCCGGTGACCGGCCGGCACGTCGTAGGCCGTGGAGAACAGGTCCAGGTCGACGGCGAACGGCTGTCCCGGCTCCTTGCCGTGGAAGGTGTACGGGGCGTGGGTGACCAGCTTGCCGATGCCGAGCGGGCCCACGTCGTACAGGTACGCGACGAAGGTGCCGCTCCCGGCGGTCGGGGTGACCGTGGTGTGCAGCCGCGCGGTGCCGCGCACCCGCTGCGCGGTGTCGTACCGCCCGGTCTGCCACACGGCCGCGAAGGCCCGGGGGAGCAGCGGGACCGAGGCGGTCGGCGGGGCCTGGAAGAACTGGTCCAGGAGGTTGGAGAGCATCACGACGCCGCCGTTGGCGCCGGAGTCGATGTTCGCCCAGACGTGCTCGGAGTCGGTGAGCGCGAACTTCCGCCGGTCGGCGTTGACGGACTTCCAGTCCGGGTAGCCCTCGTAGCCGGCGTCGGAGCGCGGCTTGAGCCGGACCGGCTGCTCGCGGTCGACGCCGTTGTCCACGCCCTTGAGGTGGTGGTCGAACCAGCGGTGGGCGCTGGTCCAGGTGTCGTTGGGCAGTCCGAGCAGTCCGGTGGCCTCCGCGGTGGCGTGGTCGCCGGGGCGGAACTCCAGCCGCTTGGGGCCGCTCAGCTTCTCGTAGAAGCTCGCGAACTGGTTGGGCGGGAAGATCGTGTCGCCCCAGGCGTTGCCCAGCATGACCGCGGGCCGGTTGGCGTTGATCGCGTCGAGGTACGTGGCCGCGGACCGCTTGCGGCCCCAGGCGATCATCTCGTCCTCCTTGTCCAGGTCGGACGCGAGGAAGTCGCTCAGGACCTGCCGGAGTTCGGGACCGGGCCGGCCGGTGAGGTACCCGGCGCCGCCGAGCAGGGCGGCGGCCTGGAGGTGCTGGGTGCGGCCGCTGTAGATCGAGTCGATGAGGTCGGCCCAGCCGCTGAGCGCGGCCACGGCTCTGACCCGCTTGTCCTGGGCGGCGGTGAGCAGGCTGATGCCCGCGCCGTACGAGACGCCGGCCATGCCGACCCTGGCGGGGTCGGCGGGCGTGTTGGCCAGGGCCCAGTCGATGACGAGGGACGCGTCCGCGATGTCCTTCGGTCCGGCGGTCTCGATCTCCCCGCCGGACTGCCAGAAGCCGCGCGAGTTGTAACTCACCACGACGTAGCCGGAGTCGGCGAGCTTCTGGGCCTGGGCCAGGTACTCGACCTGGGGCATGCCCCAGCTGGTCGGGAGCACGATCACCGGGTAGCGGGTGGAGCCGTCGGCGCCGGCCGGGGTGGCGACGTTGGCCTTGAGGACGGTGCCGCCGTCGCCCGCGATGTCGACGAAGCGCAGGGTGCCGCCGGACTCGGCGGCGGTGGCCGCGCCGGCGGCGGGGGCGAGCCCGAGGGCCGTGCCGGCGACGAGGGCGGCCGAGACGGCGAAGGTCAGCGCTGTGCGCACGGGTCACTCCTCACTGGTTCACTGAATGGGGGGGCAGTGAAAGTGACCCGACGGTAACCTCGACGGCTTACCCGGGGTAACCGCTCAGTAAGTTACGCAAGGGTAACGATTGGCGGAACGGACCCGTCAGTGCGGGGCGCGCCGTCAGCGGGGCGCACCCCCGGCACGGGGAGCCGTCAGCGCAGCGCGCTCTTCGCCTGCCAGTCGGCCCAGGACAGGTTCCACTCGCCGTAGCCGTTGTTCAGCGCCTGCGTGCCCTTGGCGTCGGAGCCGGTGATCTCGAACGGGTCGCCCACCTGCACCGCGTCGTACACCGCCTTCGCGTTCGCGTCGCTCATCCCGATGCAGCCCGAGCTCCTGTTGGCGCTGCCGAAGTAGGCGGCGTTCCACGGCGCCGCGTGGGCGTACATGCCCGACCAGGTCAGCCGCATCGAGTAGTCGACCATCTTGTCGTAGGCGTCGCCGAGCCCGACGGTCTCGGAGCGCATGTTGATCGTGCCCTCCTTCGCCATCAGCACCGTCTTCCCGCGCCACGAGGCCTTCTCGCCGCCGGGCGTCCCGGCCGACATGGGCACGTCCCGCACGACCTGCCCGTCCCGCAGCAGCTTCAGCCGGTGGGCGTCCAGGTCGACCTTGACGAGCTGGTTCCTCCCGACGGTGAAGCCCGTCGTGTAGTCGCGCACGAACCAGCCGCCGGCGCCCCCGGAGTCGATGCCGTTGAGCTCGGCCTTGAGCGTCACCTTGGTGCCCGCCTTCCAGTACTCCTTGGGCCGCCAGTCCACCCGGTCCTTGCCCGACCAGTCCTGCATCCAGCCCCAGGACCCCTCGGTGCCGTTCGAGGTGGTCACCTTCAACTGCCGCTCCACGGCGGCCCTGTTCTTCACCGGGTGGTCGAAGACGATCGACAGCGGCTGGCCGACGCCGACCGTGGTGTTCCTGCCGGGTGCCAGGTTCAGCTTGTTCACCCGCTCCGGCTCGGCGGTGCTGAACGACGCCTTCGCGCTGCCGCCGTCCGTGTCCCGCACCTCGACGGCGTACGAGGTCCCCGGCGCGGCCGGACGCAGCGAGGTCCAGGTCTTCCCGTCGGCGCCGGTCCTGCCGGCCAGGTTCCCGCCCTTGTCGTCCGTCACCGTCACCTGCTGGAGCCGCGGACCCTCGGCGAGCGTCACCACCACCGGCGCGCCGGCCCTCGCCCGCTCTCCGGTCAGGTTCACCGAGACCCGCGTCCGCGGCGCCTCCTCCGCCGCCCCTCCGGCCCCGCCCGAGCCTCCCGTACCGCCACCGCACCCGCCGAGGGTGACGGCGAGTGCGGTGGTGACGAACAGGGCGGCGGGCACGGATATGCGGCTCACGGAAACGACCTCCGGTGGTGATCTCTTACGGGAGGAGAGAGTCCGGACGACCGGAGACGGTTCCGTACATGTGCCCTATTCCTGTGATGTCGGATGTGAGATGGGCGACGTCACGGGCGGTCGAGGAGGGCGACGGCCTGGGCGAGCTCCGCGGCCTCACGGAACCGTCCCTCCTCGGCCAGTGCCGGGGCCGGTCGGCCGCTCCACCCGGCCGCCGCCGGCTCCTCGCAGACCGCGCGCGCCTCGGCCCGCCTGCCGAGCGCGAAGAGGACCTCCTGATGGGCGTTCAGGGCATTGCGGAGCCGATCCATCCGGCCCGGCGCACCGGCCTCGATCCGCCGCGCCGCCTCCGCGGCCTCGGCGAAGAGCCGCACCCGCACCTCCGGATCCCGCAGCTCGTGGCCGCGCTCCAGCAGCGCGTCCACCAGCTTCGGCAGATAGGCCTTCGGACTCACCTGTGCCAGCACCCGGTACGCCCCGATCCGTGCCCACAGGCTCGGCTCGCCGGACCCCAGCAGCAGCACCCGCGCCCGCAGCACCGCGTTCTGGTCGATCTTCCCGGAGTTCCCCGTGTCCGTCATGTTCCCCCTGTTCACCGTGTTCTGCGTGTGATGCACGAGGGGAGATTCTGGGAGTCGGAGGACAGCCCGGACAAGGCTCTCGAACTGTGCGTTCCGTCCTACGAAAAACGGCTCTGACCTGTCATGATGGTGACGTCTTCACTCCGAGCGGAGGGCCGGTGGGCAACAGCGACGCACCCGGGACCGTCCCCGACGTCTTCGACCCGCGGATCTACGCCGCCGGGATCCCGCACGACCGCTTCCGCGCCCTGCGCGACCACCACCCGGTCGCCCGTCAGGAGGAGTACGAGGTCCTCGGCTGGCCCGCGGGGCCCGGGTTCTGGGCCGTGACGCGGCACGCCGACGTCGTCCGGGTGCTCAAGGACGCCGCGGGGTTCTCCTCGCACCTCGGGGCCACGCAGATCCGCGACCCCGACCCGGCCGACCTGCCGTTCATCCGGCGGATGATGCTCAACCAGGACCCTTCCCCAAGCTCTCACCTTCGTTCGAGCAGGGGAGACCTCAATGACCACGGGCGGCTGCGGCGGCTCGTCAGCCGCGCCTTCACGCCCCGCAGGATCGACCGGTTCGCCGCCACCGCGCGCACCCGGGCACGCGAACTCCTCACCGCGGCAAGGGAGTCGGGCGACGGCGAAGTCGACCTCGTGAAGGCCGTCACCGACGACTACGCGCTGCTCAACCTCACCGACATCCTCGGCGTGCCGGCCGCCGACCGCGGACTGCTGCACACCTGGACCGAGCGGGTCATCGCCTACCAGGACCCCGACGAACCGCCGGTCCTCGGTGCCGACGGCCGGCCGGTCAACCCGCGCTCACCCGCCATGCTCGCCGAGATGTTCGGCTACGCGCGCGAACTCGCCGCCCACAAGAAGGCGCACCCCGCCGACGACATCATGACCGTGCTCGCCGAGACCGAACTCCGGGACGCCGAACTGGAGATGTTCTTCTTCCTGCTGACCGTCGCCGGCAACGACACCGTGCGCAGCGCCGCCCCCGGCGGACTGCTCGCCCTCGCCGAACACCCCGAACAGCAGCGGCGGTTGTGGACAGGAGACGTCGGCACGGACACCGCCGTCGACGAACTCCTCCGCTGGCACCCGCCCGTCCTCTCCTTCCGCCGCACCGCCACCCGCGCCACCGAGCTGGCCGGGGTGCCGATCGCCGCCGGCGACAAGGTCGTCGTCTTCCACGCCTCCGCCAACCACGACGAGCGGGCCTTCGCCGACCCCCGGCGGCTCGACCTCGCCCGCAACCCCAACCCGCACGTCTCCTTCGGCGACGGCCCGCACGTCTGCCTCGGCGCGCACTTCGCCCGGCTTCAGCTGAAGGTCCTCTACGAGGAGGCGCGCGCGGTGCTGCCGGGCCTCGCACCCGCCGGGCCGCCCCGGCGGCTCGTCTCCAACTTCATCAACGGGATCAAGTCGCTGCCGCTGCGGCTGGAGCCGTGCGCGCCTCGCGGGTGACGTCGGCGACGAGCTCCACCACGTCGGGGCCGTACGCCTGGGAGTTGACGACCTTCAGGAGGAGGACGAAGGAGCCGTTCCGGTAGCGGCGCGCGAGGCGTGCGTGATGCCGGGCCAGATAGCGGGTCGCCGCCTGGTTGTTGATGGCCCGCTGCCCGCAGAACAGGAAGACCGGACGCCCGCCCTCGCCCGCCGTCAGCCGCGCGAGCAGCACGTACTCGACGACGCCCGGCTCCATGCGGTACACGTCCTCGCCGATCCGTATCGCGCCCCGCTCCTCGGCCGGCTCCCGGGCCGTGCTCATCCGCAGCCCCGGCAGCAGACTTCCCAGGTGAGCGCTCATCCGCCGATTCGACCCCGGCCCGCCGACGCAGAACTCCGTGCGGTCGCCGAAGCCCTGCTGGGCGAGGTCGTGCTGGACGATCTGCGCGTGCGCCCCGCAGTCCTTCACGAGCGCGGAGAGTTCGAGCAGCGCCGACACGTCGAAGCGGTGCACCGCACTGTCGCTCCCGGCCTCCCGGTGCACCACGAGCAGGCACTCGGAGTGGCTGGGCAGCCCGAAGAAGGCCTGCTTCTTCCGGAGCCTCCGCCGCCACAGGTAGGTACGGGCCAGCCAGCCGAGGGAACCGCTGACCCCGGTGGCGAGCACGCCCAGGACGACGTTGCGCAGGTCTTCGTTCATGGGCGCGCATGCTACTGGGCGACCGGTCGGCTGTTCGAGTGGCGGTCCTGACGGGAGGCGCGGGCGGAAGTTACGCTGCGCGGACGGTCGTTGACTGGAGGTAGGAATGCGGTATCGGTTCCGGGGTTCCACCGTACGAAGCGGTTCGATCGTGGCCGTCGCCGCCACGGTGCTGGCGGTCGGTGCCGCCGCACCGCCGACGGCCACCGGACCGGCGCCCGCCCCGGTCAAGGTGCCCGTCGCCGCCGGCTGGGGCGGAGCCGTCGCCAGCGTCGACGCGGACGCCTCCGCCGCGGGCGTCGAGGTGCTCCGCAAGGGCGGCAACGCGGTCGACGCCGCGGTCGCCGTGGCCGCCGCGCTCGGCGTCACCGAGCCCTACTCGGCGGGCATCGGCGGAGGCGGCTACTTCGTCCACTACGACGCGAAGACCCGTACGGTGCACACCATCGACGGCCGCGAGACCGCGCCCGCCTCCGCCGACGTGAACCTCTTCGTCGAGAACGGCAGGCCCATCCCCTTCGAGGAGGGCATGACCAGCGGCCGGGGCGTCGGCACCCCGGGCACGCCGGCGACCTGGGAGACCGCCCTCGACGCGTGGGGCAGCAAGCCGCTCGGGAAGCTCCTCGAACCGGCCGAACGGCTGGCCCGCGACGGGTTCACCGTCGACGCCACCTTCCGCGCCCAGACCGCGGCCAACGAGGCCCGCTTCCGCGACTTCCCCGCCTCCGCCGAACTCTTCCTGCCGGGCGGGCAGTTGCCGGTGGTCGGCTCCGTCTTCAAGAACCCCGACCTGGCCCGTACGTACGAGAAACTGGGCCGGGAGGGCACGGGCGCGCTCTACCGGGGCCCGCTCGCCCGCGACATCGTGAACACCGTCCGGCAGCCACCGGTCCGCGCGGGCGCCACCCGGGTGGTGCGCCCCGGCGACCTGACGGAGCGCGACCTCGCCGGGTACGAGACGATCCGGCGCCGCCCCACCAAGGTCTCCTACCGGGGCCTCGACGTGTACGGCATGGCGCCCTCGTCCTCCGGCGGCACCACCGTCGGCGAGGCGCTGAACATCCTGGAGTCCACCGACCTTTCGCAAGCCCCGCAGGCCGGCTATCTGCACCGCTTCATCGAGGCGAGCCGGATCGCCTTCGCCGACCGCGGCCGCTGGGTCGGCGACCCGGCCTTCGAGGACGTGCCCGTGCGCGGCCTGCTCTCCCAGCGGTACGCCGACTCCCGGGCCTGCCTGATCCGCGACGACGCCGCGCTGACCAGCCCGCTCGCGCCGGGCGACCCGCGCGACCCGGCAGGGGGCTGCGCGAGCGGCGGCATCGCCGCCCCCACCACGTACGAGGGCGAGAACACCACCCACCTCACCGTCGCCGACAAGTGGGGCGACGTCGTCGCCTACACGCTGACCATCGAGTCCACCGGCGGCAGCGGCATCACGGTCCCCGGCCGCGGCTTCCTGCTCAACAACGAGCTGACCGACTTCTCCTTCGCCCCGGCCAACCCGGCCGTCCACGATCCCAACCTCCCCGGCCCCGGGAAGCGCCCGCGCTCCTCGATGTCGCCGACGATCGTCCTCGACGGGACCGGCCGCCCGGTGCTCGCCCTCGGCTCCCCGGGCGGCGCCACCATCATCACCACCGTCCTCCAGACCCTGACCGGCGTCGTGGACCGCGGCCTTCCCCTGGTCGACGCCATCGCCGCGCCCCGCGCCAGCCAGCGCAACCAGACCACCACCGAGCTCGAACCGGCCCTCTGGAACAGCCCCCTGAAGGCCGGCCTGGAGTCCCTCGGCCACGCCTTCCGCCAGAACCCCGAGATCGGTGCCGCGACCGGTGTCCAACGCCTCCCGGACGGCCGCTGGCTGGCCGCCGCGGAGACGGTCCGCAGGGGCGGCGGATCGGCGATGGTGGTGCGGCCGGCGTCCTGAGGATCCGCGGCGCCGTCAGGACCGTCCCGACGGGCTACAGCGCCGTGAGGATCCTCGGGCCGTCGTCCGTGACGGCCACCGTGTGCTCCGCGTGGGCCGCGCGGGAGCCGTCGAGCGTGCGGATCGTCCAGCCGTCCCGGGCCGTGTAGTGGTGGTCGCGGCCGCCGCCGATCAGCATCGGCTCGATCGCGATCACCATCCCGTGCCGCAGCGGCATGCCCCGGCCCGGGCGGCCCTCGTTGGGGACGTCCGGGCCCTCGTGCATCGTGCGGCCGACGCCGTGGCCGCCGAGGCCGTCCGGGATACCGTAGCCGGCCCTGCGGCAGACCCGGCCGACGGCGTGGGCGATGTCCCCGACGCGGTTGCCCACCACGGCCGCCGCGATGCCCGCCTCCAGGGCCTCGTAGGCGGTGTCGATCAGCCGGGTGTCCTCGGGGCGCGCCCGGCCGATCGTGAAGCTCACCGCCGCGTCGCCGACCCAGCCGTCGAGCACCGCCCCGCAGTCCACGCTCACCAGGTCGCCGTCGGCGAGCCGGGTACCGTCCGGGATGCCGTGCACGATCGCGTCGTTGACGGAGAGGCAGGCCACGGCGGGGAAGGGCGTCGGGGCCCAGTCGGGTCGGTAGTCCAGGAAGGGCGAGTCGGCCCCGGCCGCCGCCAGGACCTCCCGCGCCACCCGGTCGAGCTCCGCGAGCGTCACCCCGGGCGCCGCCTTGTCCCGTACGGCCGCGAGGGCCTGGGCCACCACCCGCCCCGCCTCGCGCATCAACAGCAGGGTCGCATCCGTCTTGATCTCCACCATGCCAATTACTATACCGGTATTAGAATGGTGTCATGGTGCGTACCCCCCTCACCCCCGAAGAGCGCGAGCGCGGCGAACGCCTCGGTCACCTGCTGCGCGCGGCCCGCGGCGACCGCTCCATGGCCGAGATCGCCGCCGCCGCCGGTCTCTCCGCCGAGACGCTCCGCAAGATCGAGACCGGCCGCGCCCCGACCCCGGCCTTCTTCACGGTCGCCGCGCTCGCCGGCGTGCTCGGCCTGTCGATGGACGAGCTCGTCACGAGCTGCGCGCCGGCGCCCGTCTAGCGCGGCGGCGCCCGTCCAACGGGCCGGCGCCCGTCCAGCGCGGCGGCCCCGGGCTCTGCCGACGGGTCCCTAGACCGACACCGCCAGCTGCACCCGGCTGTGCCGCGGACCGTCGATCTCGTCGACGATCGCCCGGGCCAGGTCACCGTGGGCGATGCGGCCCGGGCCGTCCAGGACCGTGCCGACCGCCGTGCGGTAGCCGCCCGTCACCGGCGCCTCCGCGTTCAGGTCGAGCGGCGGGACCACCATCAGCCAGTCGAGTCCCTCGCCCGCCTCGGTGGTCAGGAGCTCGAACTCCGCCACGTGCCCCTGCGCGAACGCCCGCCACTCCGCGGGGAATTCGGGCGCGTCCATCAGCCGCGTCCCCGGCGCCGTCTCCAGCGTGGTCGCGATCCCCAGGACGACGAGGCGCCCCACGCCCGCCTTCCGCAGGCCCGTGACCAGGGCCCGCGCCGCCGCCGTGAAGTACTGCTCCGAGGGGATGTCGAGCCGGGCCGAGGCGTTCACGGCCGCGTCGTGCCCGGCGGCCAGGGCCGCCACGGCGTCCGGGTCGGTGGCGTCGCCGCCGACGACCGCCACGCCCTTCCCCGCCAGGTCCGGGTAATTCGCCGGGTCCCGCACCACCGCGGTCACCTGGTGGCCACGGGCCACCGCCTCCGCCACCGCCGCGCGGCCCACACGCCCGCCCGCCCCGAAGACGATGATCCTCTTGCCGGCGCTGTCGCCGCTGCCCTCGCCGATGCCGATGCCGATGCCGATGCCGATGCCGTTGCGCTTGCCGTTGCCGTTGCCGTTGCCGTTGCCGTTGCCGTTGTCGCTCGTCACGTCGCTCATGGCAGGGACCGTAGAACGGAGGCACCCGGTTACTTCAACGGTACCGGCGTCCTGGGCTAGCGTCGGGCCCATGACCGCCCAGCCGCCCCTGAGCCCCACCCTCTTCGGCGACCCCGACTGCGTCGACCGGCCCCAGCCCGTCCGGGTCTTCGGCGGCAAGTGGACCGCCATGGTGCTGCGCTGTCTCGAGGACGGCCGGGCCCGCCGCTTCACGGAACTGCGCGTCCCGCTCCACATGGTCACCCCCAAGGTCCTCACCGAGACCCTGCGCGCCATGGAACGCGACGGCCTCGTCTCGCGAACCGTCCACGACGAGAACCCGCCCCGCGTCGAGTACGTCCTCACCGACCTCGGCCGCTCCCTCCTCGCCCCGCTCGACACCGCCTGCGCCTGGACCCGCGCCCACGCACCCGCCGTCACCGAGGCCCGCGAGAACTACGACACCGCCGCCGGCCCGCAGGGCGGGCGCTAGGGGGTGTCCAGAGGGGGCGCGGCCCCGCCGGCCCGCCAGGCCCCTCGCGGCCCTCGCCGCCGGTCCGGCCGCTGCGTAAGCTCGGCGGTCGTGATACCCGAAGAGCTGCGGCACGGCCGCTACGTCAGCCTCACCACCTTCCGCCGGGACGGCACCGGCGTCGCCACGCCGGTCTGGTACGCCGTCGAGGGCGACGAGCTGTACGCCTGGACCCGCACCGACTCCTGGAAGGTGAAGCGGCTGCGCCGCGACCCCCGCGTCGTGGCCGCCGTGTGCGACGTGCGCGGCAACGTGGCCGACGGCGCCGTACGCACCGAGGGCACCGCCCGGCTCGTGACGGGGGAGGAGCTGCGCCGGGTGCGGCGGCTGCTCTCGCGCAAGTACACGTGGCAGTTCTGGGCGGTCGACTGGCCCGCGACGGTCGCCCGCCTGGGCAGGCGTCCGCACACGGGGATCGTCGTGAAGTTCACCCGGGGTGTGAGCGAGACCGAAAACCCTGCGTAGCCGTCCCGTAACACGACTGCGGTCCAATGCCGGTGGACCGAAGGGGCAGTGGAATGACGGTGCAGCAACTCCCGGCGGAAGTGGTCGCGTTCACCGGCTGGCTGAGCGAGCTGGCCGGCCGGCTCGAACCGGGCCGCGGCTGGTACGGCGTCTTCACCGACCGCGACCGGGAGGGCATGCGCGCCTGCTTCGACGGTGCGGACATCCTGCCCTGGGACGTCGTCGAGTCGCTGCTCCAGGACCTCGGCGAGCCGGCGGACGGACCCCGGGGCCTGCGGGGCCGGGCACTGCACCGGGCCGCGGCCGCCGTCCACGACCGGAGCCCCGGCGGCACGGAGGCCCTGCGCGAGCGCCGGGACCTGATGGAGCGCGAGGCCCGCCACGCCGAGTCCCGCATCCGCGACCTCGCCCACACTCCCGGCCACGCCACGGCCCTGTCCTGGGCCCACGACGACCTCGCCCGCGCGAGGGCGAGGATCACCGAGCTCACGGAGCGGCTGGACCGCCTGGGCGGCACCGATCACCCGCCGTCCACCCCGCCCGCGCCCCCCGCCTCGCCGCCCCGGCGGCGTCCGCGCGGGGCCCGCTACGCGTACGTGGAGGAGGCCGAGGCGCTGCCCGAGCCCGCGCCGCTTCCCCTGACCGAACTGCCCACCGGGCCCGCCCTCGCGCCGCGCGGCGCCCGCTTCGGCGGCGCCCCCGCCCCCACCTCGCCCGCGTCCGCCGCCCGGGCGGCGGCGCCCGCCGGTGATCCCGCGCAGGCCGCCCGTGCCGCGGGCAACGCCGTCTACGCGCTGCGGAGGCTGCGCGCCCAGGGGCGCAGCGGCGAGGCGCACGCGCTGCTCTGCGAAGCGCTGGCCGGGCCGCCCGGGTGGCTTCCCGTGCTCGCCGCGGAGCTGTACGCCGCCGGGCTCGCCGCCGACTGGGCCACGCTGCTCTGGGAGGCGGCCACCCTGCCGCCCGCCAGGCTCGCCGCCGTCGCCGGAGCACTCGCCGACGCGGGGCGCCCGGACGACTGCGAGCAGCTGCTCCGCCAGGGCGTGGCACGCCCGGTCGAGGAGCTGGCCGGGGCCTGCGCGGCCCTGCACGCCGAGGGTCACCGGGCCGAGGCCCAGGCGCTGCTGACGGCCTTCCTCCGGGCCCGTACGCCCGAGGACGCGGCCCGGCTCGCCGCCGCCGACCCGGCCGTACTCACTCCCGGACTGCTCGCCGCGGCCCGCGCCGTCTCCCCGTCCCGCGAACGGGACCTGGCGCACGCGCTACGGGTCGCCGGCCTCGCGTGAGCCGGCCTCGCGTGAGGCCGGTTCCACATGAGTCCATCTGGCGTGAACCGTTCCCGCGTCAGCCGGCCTCGCGCAGGGTGTGCCGACGGCGTCCCGCGGCGCCCCGAACGCGGTTCCGGAGGCACGTGGACGTGTCGGTACGTGTCCGACATGGACCACTCGGGTATGAAACATGATCGACTCCGCCACTTCACGGCGGTGGTCTTGCTCCGGGGTGTGACGGGGCTTACGTTCTCCTCCTACGCATCGCGTCTACGTGCGTAGAGGCTCTCCACGCCGCGCCGAAGGAGCAGCTCATGACCGACGTCGTACGCGCCGCGCTCGTCCAGGCCACCTGGACCGGCGACACCGAATCCATGATCGCCAAGCATGAGGAACACGCCCGCGAGGCGGCCCGGCAGGGGGCGAAGGTCATCGGGTTCCAGGAGGTGTTCAACGCCCCGTACTTCTGCCAGGTGCAGGAGCCCGAGCACTACCGCTGGGCCGAACCCGTGCCCGACGGGCCCACCGTGCGCAGGATGCAGGCGCTCGCCCGGGAGACCGGGATGGTGGTCGTCGTGCCCGTCTTCGAGGTCGAGGGCACCGGCTTCTACTACAACACCGCCGCCGTCATCGACGCCGACGGCACCTACCTCGGCAAGTACCGCAAGCACCACATCCCCCAGGTCAGGGGCTTCTGGGAGAAGTACTACTTCCGGCCCGGCAACGCCGGCTGGCCCGTCTTCGACACGGCCGTCGGCAAGGTCGGCGTTTACATCTGCTACGACCGGCACTTCCCGGAGGGCTGGCGTCAACTCGGCCTCAACGGAGCCCAGTTGGTATACAACCCCTCGGCCACCCACCGCGGCCTCTCCTCCTACCTCTGGCAGCTGGAACAGCCCGCCGCCGCCGTCGCCAACGAGTACTTCGTCGCCGCCATCAACCGGGTCGGCATCGAGGAGTACGGCGACAACGACTTCTACGGCACCAGCTACTTCGTCGACCCGCGCGGGCAGTTCGTCGGCGACGTCGCCTCCGACAAGGAGGAGGAACTCCTCGTCCGTGACCTCGACTTCGGTCTCATCGAGCAGGTCAGGCAGCAGTGGGCGTTCTACCGCGACCGCCGCCCCGACGCGTACGACGGGCTGGTGCGGCCGTGAGCAGCCTCTACGACCGCCACCGCGCCGTCATCCCCGACTGGGTCGCCCTCTACTACAAGGACCCGATCGAGATCACCCACGGCGAGGGCCGCCACGTCTGGGACGCCGAGGGCCGGCGCTACCTCGACTTCTTCGGCGGCATCCTCACCACCATGACCGCCCACGCCCTGCCCGAGGTCACCAAGGCCGTCGCCGAGCAGGCCGGCCGGATCGTCCACTCCTCCACCCTCTACCTCAACCGCCCCATGGTGGAGCTGGCGGAGCGGATCGCCTCCCTGTCCGGCATCCCGGACGCCCGCGTCTTCTTCACCACCTCCGGCACCGAGGCCAACGACGCCGCCCTCCTCCTCGCCACCACGTACACGGGCTCCAACCAGATCCTGGCGATGCGGAACAGCTACCACGGCCGGTCCTTCGCCACCGTCGGCATCACCGGCAACCGCGCCTGGTCCCCGACCAGCCTCTCCCCGCTCCAGACGCTGTACGTGCACGGCGGCGTCCGCACCCGCGGCCCCTTCGCCCAGTACACCGACGAGCGGTTCACCGAGGCCTGCGTCGCCGACCTCGAAGACCTGCTCGGCCAGACCCGCTCGGGAGTCGCCGCCCTCATCGCCGAACCCATCCAGGGCGTCGGCGGCTTCACCTCCCCGCCCGACGGCCTCTACGCTGCCTTCCGCCGCGTCCTCGACCGGCACGGCATCCTCTGGATCGCCGACGAGGTGCAGACCGGCTGGGGCCGCACCGGCGAACACTTCTGGGGCTGGCAGGCCCACGGCCAGGCCGGACCGCCCGACATGCTCACCTTCGCCAAGGGCATCGGCAACGGCATGTCCATCGGCGGCGTCGTCGCCCGCGCCGAGATCATGAACTGCCTCGACGCCAACTCCATCTCCACCTTCGGCGGTTCGCCCGTCACCATGGCCGCCGGCCTCGCCAACCTCTCCTACCTCCTGGAACACGACCTCCAGGGCAACGCCCGCCGGGTCGGCGGCCTCCTCCTCGAACGCCTCCGGGGCATCACCGCGGGCATCGACGCCGTACGCGAGGTGCGCGGGCGCGGCCTGATGATCGGCGTCGAGCTCACCGAACCGGGCTCCGACCGGGCGAACCCCGACGCGGCGGGCGCCGTCCTGGAGGCCGCCCGCGAGGGAGGCCTGCTCATCGGCAAGGGCGGCGGGCACAACACCTCCGCCCTGCGCATCGCGCCGCCGCTCTCGCTCACCGTCGCCGAGGCCGAGGAAGGCGCGGCGATCCTCGAACAGGCCTTCCAGTCCATCTAGTCGGCAGGGAGAAGTCCCGTGAGCACCCGAACCCTCATCCGCGGCGGGCTCGTGATCACCGCCGCCGACGAACTGCACGCCGACGTGCTGATCGAGGACGGACGGATCGCCGCCCTCGCCGCCCACGGCTCCGACATCGCCGCCGGGTGGACCGCCGCACGGGTGGTCGACGCCACCGACCGCTACGTCATCCCGGGCGGCGTCGACGCCCACACCCACATGGAACTGCCCTTCGGCGGGACCTCCGCCTCCGACACCTTCGAGACCGGCACCCGCGCCGCCGCCTGGGGCGGCACCACCACCATCGTCGACTTCGCCGTCCAGACCGTCGGGCACACCCTGCGCGAGGGCCTGGACACCTGGTACGCCAAGGCCGACGGCAACTGCGCCGTCGACTACGGCTTCCACATGATCCTCTCCGACGTCAACGAGCACACCCTGAAGGAGATGGACTGGCTCGTCCAGGAGGGAATCTCCTCGTTCAAGCTGTTCATGGCCTATCCGGGAGTCTTCTACAGCGACGACGGACAGATCCTCCGGGCCATGCAGCGCGGGGCCGCCAACGGCGGACTGATCATGATGCACGCGGAGAACGGCATCGCGATCGACGTCCTCGTGGAGCAGGCCCTGGCCCGGGGCGAGACGGACCCCCGCTATCACGGCGAGGTCCGCAAGACCCTGCTGGAGGCGGAGGCGACCCACCGCGCGATCCAGCTCTCCCGCGTGGCCGGCTCCCCGCTGTACGTCGTGCACGTGTCCGCCGAGGAGGCCGTCGCCGAACTGGCCGCGGCCCGCGACAAGGGCCTGCCGGTCTTCGGCGAGACCTGCCCGCAGTACCTCTTCCTCTCCACCGACAACCTGGCCGAGCCGGACTTCGAGGGCGCCAAGTACGTCTGCTCGACCCCGCTGCGGCCGAAGGAGCACCAGGCCGCGCTCTGGCGGGGCCTGCGGACGAACGACCTCCAGGTGGTCTCCACCGACCACTGCCCCTTCTGCTTCAAGGGCCAGAAGGAACTCGGCGTCGGCGACTTCTCCAAGATCCCCAACGGGCTGCCCGGCGTCGAGAACCGCATGGACCTGCTCCACCAGGCCGTCGTCGACGGACACATCAGCCGCCGCCGCTGGATCGAGATCGCCTGCGCGACCCCGGCCCGGATGTTCGGCCTCTACCCGAAGAAGGGCACCATCGCGCCGGGCGCGGACGCGGACGTCGTCATCTACGACCCGCACGCCACCCAGACCCTGTCCGCGGCCACCCACCACATGAACGTCGACTACTCCGCGTACGAGGGGAAGACCGTCACCGGACAGGTCGAGACCGTCCTCTCCCGCGGCGAACTCGTCATCGAACAGCGGAAGTTCACCGGGCGCGCCGGACACGGCAGCTTCGTGCCCCGCTCCACCTGCCAGTACCTGAACTAGGAGGCCGCCCCTTGGACTTCGGACTCGTCCTGCAGACCGACCCGCCCGCCTCGCAGGTCGTCGGCCTGATGCGCCGGGCGGAGCGCAACGGCTTCCGCTACGGCTGGACCTTCGACTCCGCCGTGCTCTGGCAGGAACCCTTCGTCATCTACAGCCAGGTCCTCGCCAACACCACGAAGCTGCGCGTCGGCCCGATGGTCACCAACCCGGGCACCCGCACCTGGGAGGTCACCGCCTCCACCTTCGCCACCCTCAACGACATGTACGGCAACCGGACCGTCTGCGGCATCGGCCGCGGCGACTCCGCGATGCGCGTCGCCGGCCGCAGGCCCAACACGCTGGCCCGCCTCGGCGAGGCCATCGACGTCATCCGCGACCTGGCGGAGGGCCGCGAGGCGGTGGTCGACGGCAACCCCGTCCGCATCCCGTGGATCAAGAACGGGAAACTGCCGGTCTGGATGGCCGCGTACGGCCCCAAGGCCCTGGCCCTGGCCGGCCAGAAGGCCGACGGCTTCATCCTCCAGCTCGCCGACCCGTTCCTGACCGAGTGGATGGTCAAGGCGGTCCGCGCGGCCGCCCAGGCGGCCGGCCGCGACCCCGACGCCCTCACCATCTGCGTCGCCGCCCCCGCGTACGTCACGGCCGACGACTCGCCCGAGGCGCTGGCCCACGCCCGCGACCAGTGCCGCTGGTTCGGCGGCATGGTCGGCAACCACGTCGCGGACCTGGTCGCCAGGTACGGCGAGCACTCCTCGATGGTCCCCGAGGAGCTGACGGCGTACATCAAGGACCGGCACGGCTACGACTACTCCCACCACGGCCGCGCCGACAACCCCGACACCACCTTCGTCCCCGACGAGATCGTCGACCGCTTCTGCCTCCTGGGTCCCGCCGAGGCCCACGTCGCCAAGCTCCGCCGGCTCAAGGACCTCGGCGTCGACCAGTTCGCCGTCTACGACATGCACGACAACCGCGAGGGCACCATCGACGCCTACGGCACCGACATCATCCCCGCCCTTCTCTGACGAAGGGCGGCGACCGACCGCGTTCCGCTCACGACCGAGGGCGGCCGGAGCGTGTGCGTCGCCCCGGACCGGAAAGGCTATGGGCGGCCCACCGCTCCATTACCCCCCGGAAGGGGCGCGGTTTCGGCATCAAGAGGACGTAAAGATTGCCGGAACCCGGCAATGCGCCCGCAGGCTCCCCGGCGCCAGAATGACTCCGGCGGCGGCGCGCCCTGTGTGCCCGATGCCGAGTTCCGGAAGAGGCGCGGGTGAGGGGGAGGGCGGGCATGTCGGAGTTCATCGACGCGGCCTTCGGCCTTCCCGCCATCGTCCTGACCTCCGCGCTCGTCGCGGTCGTCGGGTTCTGGTTGCTCGTGCTGTGCCGTGTCATCGCGCATGACGCCTTCGACACCGACGTGGACACGGAAGCCCTGGGCTTCGGCGATGCGCCCGTCGCGCCGGTCGGCACGTTCTTCCTCGCGGTCGCATGGACGCTCGACCTTTCCGGCATGGTGCTGCTGGGCAGAGCCGGCCTGCCGGGACTGTGGTCCTTCCTTCTCTCCGTCGTCCTGCTCGCGGGTGCTCTGGCCGTGTCATGGCGGCTGACGAGGTGGCTGGTCGGCCGGGTGAGGAAACGGTCATCCGTCTTCCCTCGGGCCCGGCGCCGTGGCGCCGCGCCCGGCCGGCGCCCTGCGCGTCCCGCGGCCTGAGCGGCTGCGCTCGTCCTTCTTCGTTCTTCTTCTCCGTCTTCTTCCATCGACACGGGGTTCTTTCATGGATGCCATCACCGTGGGCATCGGCGTGCTCGTCGCCGTGGTCCTGCTCTTCGCCGTAGCCGTCGTCTTCGCGCTCAGTCGGTTGTTCCGCAAGGTCGAGCAGGGCAAGGCGCTGATCGTCTCCAAGATGCGCAAGGTCGACGTGACCTTCACCGGACAGGTCGTGCTGCCCGTGCTGCACAAGGCCGAGGTCATGGACATCTCGGTGAAGACGATCGAGATCTCCCGGACCGGGCGTGACGGTCTGATCTGCCGGGACAACATCCGGGCCGACATCCGGATCTCGTTCTTCGTCCGCGTGAACAAGACGGCCGAGGACGTCATCAAGGTCGCCCAGGCGATCGGCACGGCGCGGGCGAGCGACAAGGCGACCCTCCAGGAGCTGTTCAACGCGAAGTTCTCCGAGGCGCTCAAGTCGGTCGGCAAGCAGATGGACTTCACGGACCTCTACACCAAGCGCGAGGAGCTGCGGTTCCGGATCATCGAGGTGATCGGCATCGACCTCAACGGCTACAGCCTGGAGGACGCGGCGATCGACTACCTGGAGCAGACGCCGCTGACCCAGCTTGACGCCGGCAACATCCTGGACGCCCAGGGCATCCGCAAGATCACCGAGCTGACGGCCGTCGAGAACGTCCGCACCAACGAGCTGCGCCAGAACGAGCAGAAGGAGATCACCCGGCAGAACGTCGACGCCCGCGAGGCCATCCTGGAGTTGGAGCGGCGCCAGGCGGACGCCGAGATCAAGCAGAAGCGCGAGATCGAGACCGTCCGCGCCAAGGAAGAGGCCGAGACGGCCAAGGTCGTGGAAGAGGAGCGGCTGCGGGCGCAGAGCGCCTTCCTGCGCACCGAGGAGCAGCTCGGCGTCCAGCGGGAGAACCAGGCCCGTGAGGTGGCGGTCGCGCAGAAGAACCGCGAGCGGGTCATCGCGATCGAGAACGAGCGGATCGAGAAGGACCGGCTCCTGGAGGTCATCGCCCGCGACCGGGAGACGGAACTGACCCGGATCGCGGCCGACAAGGAGGTCGAGGCCGAGCGCCGGGAGATCGCCGAGGTGCTCCGCGAGCGCGTGGCGGTGGACCGGACGGTCGCCGAGCAGGAGGAGTCGATCAAGCGGCTGCGGGTCGTCGAGGAGGCCGAGCGCGAGCGTCAGGCACTGGTCATCGGCGCCGAGGCCGAGGCCCAGGAGAAGCTGGTCAAGGACATCAAGGCCGCCGAGGCCGCCGAACAGGCCGCCGTGCACCGGGCCGCGGAGGAGCTGACCCTCGCCGAGGCCCGCCAGAAGGCCGCGGACATGGACGCCCGTGCCAAGATCCGACTCGCGGAAGGCATCCAGGCCGAGGCCGCGGCAGCAGGGCTCGCCGCCGCCCAGGTGCGGGAGAAGGAGGCCGAGGCCATCGAGAAGACCGGCCGCGCCGAGGCCGAGGCCACCGAGGCCCGGCTGCGCGCGGAGGCGGCGGGCCTGCGGGCCAGGGCACTCGCCGAGGCCGAGGCGATCGGCGAGAAGCTGAAGTCCGAGGCCGCCGGCCTCACCGAGAAGGCCGCCGCCATGGCCGCGCTCGACGAGGCCTCCCGTACCCACGAGGAGTACCGGCTGCGGCTGGAGGCCGAGAAGGACATCCGGCTCGCCGGCCTCGACGTGCAGCGGCAGGTCGCCGAGGCCCAGGCGACGGTCCTGGCCACCGGCCTGGAGCACGCCGACATCAACATCGTCGGCGGGGAGTCCGTCTTCCTCGACCGGCTCGTGCAGTCCGTCTCGCTCGGCAAGTCCGTCGACGGCTTCCTGGACCACTCGCAGACCGCGCAGACCCTTGCCGGGCCGTGGCTGAACGGCGACGGCTCCTTCACCGAGGACCTGACGAAGGTGCTCGGCTCCTTGTCGACGGCCGACGTGCAGAACCTCAGCGTGTCCGCGCTGCTCGCGAAGGTCATGAAGTCCGGTGTCCTCGACCCGGCGACCCCGGCGACACCGGCGAAGGAGCCGGCCGCCGGGGCGCTGAACGGCACGGCCGCGAGCTGACGGACGACGGGGGCCAGGAGGCCGGAGCCGGGTACGGGGGTCCCGGCACCGGCCCTCCTCGGAGCAATGTGGAGAGGTACGGCGGGATGAACACGAAGAGCGCGAACACCGGGTCGCACGGCGTCGACGAGGACGCGTACGCGGTGCTGCGCGACCGGCTCGCGGCGCAGGCCGCAGAACTGGCCTCACGGGCCCAGGCGTTGAACGAGGCCCGGACCCGGGAGTTCGGCTCGGGCGAGCTGGAGCTCACCGGGACGAGGCAGGCACGGACCGAGGACCCCTGCGTCCTGACGGACGTGGTGGCCGTCGGCGGCCTGGTGCTCTTCGGCCGCACCCGGCCGCCCGCCGCCCAGGACACGGAGCCCCGCGTCGCCGACGTCTTCGCCCTGTACGACCGGGAGCTCACCGCCGTGCCCGAGGACGCGGTGCCCGGGCTGCTCGACGACCCGGCGTTCGTCCGCGAGTTCACCGCCCTGCACCGCTACTTCCGCGGCGCGCGCCTCGTCCGGCTGCACCGTACCGAGGGGCGGCTGCTCGCCGTCTTCCGTACCGGCGAGAAGGCCGACGACCTGCGCGTCCTGCGCTGGGCGGTCGGCGTGTCGGGCGAGTGCCGGTTCCTGGACGCCCGAGGCGAGCGGGATCTCGTCTCGCCGTCGGGCCAGGACGTCGACTGGATCGCCGCCGTCCGCGACGACCACGTGCCGGGCCGGCACCCGCACATCTCGCTCGGCGGGCGGCTGTACGTCTCCACGGTCGGCGGCACCCTCACCGTCAAGACGGACGACGACACGGAGACCGCCGAGGGCGTGTACGCCGAACCGGTCGACGAGCCCCTGCAGTCCCTCGCCGACGCCGAGGTCGCCCACGCCGTCGTCGGCCCGCTCGTCCTCGTCCGGGTCCATCCGTACCGGGAGGAGACGACCCGCCACCTGGTCTTCAACTCCCTCACCGGCGCCGTCGTCCGTCTCGACGGCCTCGGCCAGGCCTGCCTGCGGCTCCCGGACGACCGGGGCGTCGTGTTCCCCGGCGGCTACTGCCTCGCCGACGGCACGGTGAAGACCTTCGACACCGACACGGACGGCATGGAGTACGACGGGGCCGTCATCTCGCCGCACGGCGAGGACATCCTGTACGTCTTCCGCGCCGCGGACGACGGACGGTCCGTCCTGCTCCCGTACAACCGGGTCCGTGAGGAGATCGCCCGCCCCGTCACCGGGCGCGCGCACGCGCTGCTCGACGACGGGACCATGGTCGTGCTGCGCGGGACCGGCACCGAGGCGGGCCGCGTCCATCCCGTACAGCTCTGGCGCACCCCGTTCGCCGCCGACACCCACCTGCCTCCGGCCGGTACGGGACCCCTGGCCCGGATCGGCAACGCCGACCTCGTCCGCGGCATCGCCGACTGCTTCGCCATCGCCCGGCAGGCCGGCGAGACCACGCCGACCGGCGAGGTGTACGAAGCGCTGCTCGCCGCGTGCGTCCGGGCCGCCGACACCCACCACTGGCTCGACGACCCCGGGGCCGGTGACCTCGGATCGCCGCTCGCCGCGCTGCGGGCGACCGCCGAGCAGGTGCTCGCCGAGTTCGAGACCGTGGCGGCCCTCACCGGCCGGGCCGCCGAGGCCCTCGCGGACGCCGAACGGGACCTCACCCGGCTCGTCCGGCAGGTCCGCGGGGAGTCACCGGCCACCGCCGAGGAGTGGATCTCCCGCCTCACCGGACTGCGCCGGGCCCAGGGCCGGCTCCTCACGGTGAAGGAGCTGCGGTACGCCGACACCGACGCCGTCGACGCCCTGGCCCGGCAGGCGGAGGACGACATCGTCTCCGCGGCCCAGCGGGCGGTGTCCTTCCTCCAGCGCGAGGACGCCTTCACCACCCACGCCGCAGAGGTCGAACGGCTCACCGCCGCCGCGGCCGAGGCGGACACCGTCGCGGCGACCCATGACCTCGACGGCCGGCTCGACGAGCACGGGCTCGGGCTGCGGACGCTCAGCGAGGTCGTCGCCGGGCTCGACATCGCCGACGCCACCGTACGCACCTCCATCCTGGAGCGCGTCGCCGACGTCCTGGGCGGCCTCAACCGGGCCCGGGCCGTCCTGACCGCCCGGCGCGCCGAACTCCTGGACCACGAGGGGCGGGCCGAGTTCACGGCACGGTTCGCCCTGCTCGCCGAGGCGGTCACCGGCGCGCTCGCCGCCACGGCGACGCCCGATGACTGCGACGCCCAGCTCGGCAGGCTCCTGCTCCAGCTCGAGAACCTCGAGTCCCGGTTCGCCGACCACGACGGCTTCCTCGGCGAACTCGCCGAGAAGCGGACCGAGATCCATGACGCCTTCACCGCACGACGCCAGACCCTCACCGACATCCGCGCCCGCCGCGCCGAGCGCCTCACCGAGTCCGCCGGCCGGATCCTCGAAACGGTCGCGCGGCGGGCCGCCGCCCTCGACAGCACCGACGACGTCCACGCGTACTTCGCCTCCGACCCCATGGTCGCCAAGGTCCGCCGTACCGTGGCCGAGTTGCGGGACCTGGGCGACCAGGTGCGGGCCGAGGAACTGGAGGGCCGGCTCACCGCCGCCCGTCAGGAGGCCGTCCGGGCCCTGCGCGACCGCGGCGAGCTGTACGCCGACGGTGGCGACACCATCCGTCTCGGGCGGCACCGCTTCGCCGTCCAGCGCCAGGCGCCCGAGCTGACCCTGGTCCCGCACGGCGACACCCTGGCCTTCGCCCTCACCGGCACCGACTACCGCCGTCCGGTCACCGACCCCGCCTTCCAGGCCACCCGCCCGTACTGGACGCGGACCCTGCCGTCGGAATCCCCGGAGGTGTACCGCTCCGAGTACCTGGCCGCCCGGCTCCTCGCCGAACACGGTGCCGACACCCTCGCCGCCGTCGCAGATCTGCCGGCCCTCGTACGCCAGGCCGCGGAAGCCGCGTACGACGAGGGGTACGAGCGCGGGGTCCACGACCACGACGCGGCGGCGATCCTCGCAGCGGTGCTCCGGCTGTGCGACGCCGCCGGACCGCTGCGCCACCCGGCGGCGGCCAGGGCGGACGCCCAGCTGTTCTGGGCGCACACGGCGACCGACGAGGCCCGCGCCGCCTGGTCCCGGCGCGCCCTCTCCCTCACTCGTGCCCGCGACCTCTTCGGCGCGGCACCCGCCCTGGACACGCTCTGCCGCGAGCTGGCCGAGAAGACCGGCGACCTGTCGGCCGCCGCGTACCTCATCGAGGAACTGGCCACGGGCCCGACCGGGTTCGCGGTCTCCGCGGAGGCGCGCACCCTGCTTGAGAAGTTCCGCAGGGCCGTGGGGACCGGCGCGTACGACGACGACCTCGGCGCCCTGGGCGACCTCGCGGCCCGCCGTCAGCTCGTCGAGGGCTGGCTGCACGCCTACGCGGCCGCGTCCGGCGAGCAGGCCGGAGAGGGGGTTCTGGCGGAGGCCGTCGCCGTCGAGCTGTGCCCCGGGCTCGACCATTACGACGTCGACAGCCCGACCGGCTCCATGATCCCCGGCCTGATCGGCAGCCACCCGCGGCTGCGCGGCGGCTCCCTGGAGCTCCGCCTCGATGAATTCCTCCACCGGACGGGGGAGTTCGCCGCCCACGAGGTGCCGGCCTTCCGGGCATATCAGGGGCGCAGGGCGGAGCTCGTCGCGGCCGAACGCACGCGGCTGCGCGTGGACGAGTACCGCCCGCGGGTCATGTCCTCGTTCGTGCGCAACCGCCTCGTCGACGAGGTCTACCTGCCGCTGATCGGCGACAACCTCGCGAAGCAGCTCGGCGCGGCGGGCGACGGCAAGCGCGCCGACAGCCACGGCCTGCTCCTGCTGCTCTCACCGCCCGGCTACGGCAAGACGACCTTGGTGGAGTACGTCGCCGAACGGCTCGGCCTGCTCCTGGTCAAGGTCGACGGCCCCGCCCTCGGCCAGGGCACGATCTCCCTCGACCCCGCCGAGGCCCCCGACGCGGGAGCCTCGCGCGAACTGGAGAAGATCGCGTTCGCGCTCGCGGCCGCCAACAACGTCATGCTCTGTCTGGACGACATCCAGCACTGCTCGCCCGAGTTCCTGCAGAAGTTCATCCCCCTCTGCGACGCCACGCGCAGCCTCGCCGGGCACGACCTGCGCGGCAAGCGCTTCGCCGTCTGCATGGCGGGCAACCCCTACACCGAGTCCGGGCAGCGCTTCCGTGTCCCCGACATGCTCGCCAACCGCGCCGACGTGTGGAACCTCGGCGACGTCCTCACCGGCAAGGAGGACGCCTTCGCCTTCAGCTTCGTCGAGAACGCCCTCACCTCCCACCCGGACCTCGCCCCGCTGGCCGGCCGGGACCGCGCGGACGTGGACCTGCTCACCAGGCTCGCCGTCTCGGACCCCACGGTGAGCCGCGACCCCCTCAGCCACCCGTACACCCCGGCCGAGCTCGACCGGATCCTCGCCGTCCTGCGGCACCTGCTGACCGCCCGTACCACCGTGCTCGCGGTGAACGCGGCGTACATCGCCTCCGCGGCCCAGGCCGACGACGCCCGCACCGAGCCGCCGTTCCGGCTCCAGGGGTCGTACCGCAACATGAACAAGATCGCGGCCCGCATCTCGCCCGCCATGAACGACGCCGAGCTCGCCGCGGTCATCGACGACCACTACACGGCGGAGGCCCAGACCCTCACCACCGACGCCGAGGCCAACCTCCTGAAGCTCGCCGCCCTGCGCGGCACCCTCACTCCCGAGCAGGCCACCCGCTGGACCGAGATCACCAGCGCCTACACCCGGACGCGGGCCTTCGCCGGGGCCGGCGACGACCCGACCGGCAGAGCGGTCGCCGCCCTGGCGCTGCTGGCGGACCGGCTCGCGGCCGTCGAGAAGGCCATCACCCGCGCGACCGACCCCCGCCACCTCCTCACGCGGCCCGCAGGACAGCACGCGGGTAACTGACAAAGGAAGAGGGACCGCGGCTGAGGGGGACGTGACCCCGGGAGGACAGGACCATTTCTCAGTGGGCTCCTGACCTGCGGAGATAAGTGCACGGTGAACGGACGCGGCCGTCCGGATAACGGTCGGGTCACGAGTGCTGGGCTTTTGGAAGATCACCTTCCGTAATGTGATACGCGTCACGTAGCACCTGCCGGGTCTCGTGGTAGGAATGCGCAACTCCGCAGGTGGCACCACCCCTCGCCGCCTCGTGAGGGCCGGTGCACCTCCGGCCTGCCCGACCCCGGTGATCACTGTCCGAGTCCGCGGACGGTTCACCTCCGGTCGCCGAACGGACAACGGCGTTCGCTCAAGCCCGCACCCCCCACACCGGCGCTGCCTCCCGCGCGCCGGCCCCTGCGCCATTGAGGTCCCCCACCGTGTCACTCGACTCCATCACCCAGTCCGTGGACAAGGCAGTCAGCGGATTCTTCGAGCCCATAGCCACCTGGCTCGGCGAGGTCGTCTTCTACTCCGTGCCCGTCGGCGGCACCCAGCTCCCCCTCATCGTCGCCTGGCTCGTCGTCGCGGGTCTGGTCTTCACCGGCTGGTTCGGCTTCGTCCAGCTGCGCAAGTTCCGCCTGGCCGTGAACGTGGTGCGCGGCAAGTACGACGAGAAGGGGTCGACCGGTGAGGTCAACCACTTCCAGGCCCTGACGGCGGCCGTGTCCGGCACCGTCGGCCTCGGCAACATCGCAGGTGTGGCGGTCGCCGTCTCCATCGGTGGTCCGGGAGCGACGTTCTGGATGATCCTCTGTGGCCTGCTCGGCATGGCGACCAAGTTCGTCGAGGTCACCCTCGGTGTGAAGTACCGCGAGGTGCACGCCGACGGCACGGTCTCCGGCGGCCCGATGCACTACCTGCCCAAGGGGCTCGCCGAGCGCTTCGGCAAGAACGGCAAGACCCTCGGCAAGGTCCTCGCGGTCCTCGCCTCCTTCTTCGTGCTGTTCTTCGGCCTCTTCGGCGGCAACCTCTTCCAGGTCAACCAGTCCTACGCGCAGCTCGTCTCCGTCACCGGCGGCGAGAGCGGCCTGATGGGCGGCTCCGCCGGAGCGCTCTTCTTCGGCATCCTGATCGCCGCCCTCGTCGGCATCGTGCTCCTCGGCGGCATCCGCTCGATCGCCTCCGTGACCAGCAAGCTCGTCCCCGCCATGGCCGGCATCTACATCGCCGCCTGCCTGGTCGTCATCGCCGTCAACGTCAGCGCCGTGCCCACCGCGATCTCCACGATCATCGAGGGCGCCTTCAACCCGCAGGGCGTCGCCGGCGGTGTCCTCGGCGCGCTGATCATCGGCTTCAAGCGGGCCGCGTTCTCCAACGAGGCCGGCCTCGGCTCCGCCCCGATCGCCCACTCCGCGGTGAAGACCAAGCACCCCGCCAGCGAGGGACTGGTCGCGCTGCTGGAGCCGTTCATCGACACGGTCGTCATCTGCACGATGACCGCGCTGACCATCGTCATCGCCAACCCGGCGAGCTGGGCCGAGGCCCGCGCGGGTGAGTCCATCGGCGGTGTGACCATCACCTCCGACGCCTTCGCCACCGTCCTGCCCTGGTTCCCGTACATCCTGACCATCGCGGTCATGCTGTTCGCGATCTCCACGGTGCTGACCTGGGGCTACTACTGCATGAAGGCCTGGACGCACCTGTTCGGCCGCGGCAGGGCCAGCGAGCTGACCTTCAAGGTCCTCTACACCCTCTTCGCCGTCGCCGGTTCCCTGCTGACCCTCCAGACGCTGATCGACATGGCCGACGCCGTGCTGTTCATGCTCGCGGTCATCAACATCATCGGCCTCTACCTCCTCGCCCCCGTCGTCAAGCGGGAGCTCAACTCCTTCCTCGCCTTCGTGAAGCGGCGTGACGCCGGCCTCGACACGGACGAGGAGACCGAGAGCGACACCGACCAGGAGCCGGTGAAGACCACCGTCTGACCGCCCCCCGGCGGCCCGGCTCCCGAAGGACCCTGTCCCCACCTCGCGCCTTGGTGAGGACAGGGTCCTTCACCTTCTTTCAGCAGGTCAGAGACGCCCTGGTGAGACTCCCGATCACCCGATAGGGTGTAAAGATCGCGTCAAGAACACGATGCTGGTGTGCCGGGAAGTCTGGTCGGCGTCCGAGGGACCTGTGTGCCCACTAGTCGACACCCCCGGAGGCCCCTCCCCATGACGCAGGCACGCCCCCGCAGGCCCGTCTTCGGGCTCCTGCCCTGGCCTGAACGCCAGGCGATCGCCGAGGCCCTGCGGACCGAGACCGTCGGCGGTCTCGTTCTGCTCGCCGCGGCCGTCGTCGCGCTCGTCTGGGCGAACAGTCCGTGGAGCGCCGCCTACGAGTCCGTACGCGACTTCCACTTCGGCATCCCCGCCCTCGGCCTGGAGCTCTCGGTCGGCCACTGGACCGCCGACGGCCTCCTGGCCGTCTTCTTCCTCGTCGCCGGCATCGAGCTGAAACGCGAACTCGTCGTCGGCGAACTCCGCACCCCCGCCACCGCGGCCCTGCCCGTCGTCGCCGCCCTGTGCGGCATGGCCGTACCCGCGGCCCTCTACACCCTCACCGCCTCGGCGGGCGGCGGCAGCCTCGACGGCTGGGCCGTGCCCATGGCCACCGACATCGCCTTCGCCCTCGCCGTCCTCGCGGTCATCAGCACGCATCTGCCCGCCGCCCTGCGGGCGTTCCTGCTCACCCTCGCCGTCGTCGACGACCTCGGTGCCATCCTGATCATCGCGGTCTTCTTCACCAGCGACCTCGACTTCTGGGCGCTCGGAGGGGCGTTCGCGGGCCTGATCCTCTTCTACGCGCTCCAGCGCCTCCGCGTGCGCGGCTGGTGGTGGTACGTGCCGCTCGGCGTCGCGATCTGGGCGCTGATGTACAACTCCGGCGTCCACGCCACCGTCGCCGGAGTCGCCATGGGCCTGATCCTGCGCACCGTCCGCGACAAGGGAGAAGAGACCTCACCGGGCGCCCGCGTCTCGCACCTCGTACATCCCGTCTCGGCCGGCGTCGCCGTCCCTCTCTTCGCGTTGTTCGCGGCGGGCGTGAGCGTGTCCGGCACGGCCCTCGGGCACGTTTTCACCGACCCGGAACCCCTCGCCGTCGTCGTCGGACTGGTCGTCGGCAAGGTCCTCGGGATATTCCTCGGCACCTACCTCGCCGCGCGCTTCACGCGAGCGCAGCTCAACCCCGAACTCGCCTGGGCCGACGTCTTCGGCCTCGCCACCCTTGCCGGGATCGGCTTCACCGTCGCGCTCCTCATCGGAGAACTCGCCTTCCCCGACGCGGCCCAGGCGGAACACACCAAGGCCGCCGTCCTCGTGGGCTCCCTCATCGCCGCGGCGCTCGCCGCCGTGCTCCTGCGCCGCCGGAACCGCCTCTACAAGCGGCTGTGGGAAGAGGAAGAGCGCGACGAGGACGCGGACGGCATCCCCGACGTCTACCAGACCGTCACCCAGCTGAGCGGGCACCGTTGAGAGTCGACGGCCTCGGTCCGGCTCTGCTCGGCGCACCACCTTGTCTCTTCTTTCCTCAGCTCTTCCTGAGAGTGCGTCTGTGAACTTCCTTCTGCTGCCGTTGTGCATCGTCCTCGGCGGAGTGCTTCCGGCTCTCTGGGCCAACGGCAGGACCCGGTCCCTCCGGCGAGCCTTCGCCTCGGGCAAGACCGTCGGGCTTCCCGCAGAGGTCGCCTGGCAGTCGCACGACGGGCAGCAGGACCAGGGCGCGACGGTGCGGGGAGACCTCTGGCTGACCGGCCGGGGCGACGCCCCGCTCCACTTCGTCGCGGAGGGTTCGACCATCCTCACGCTGCCCCGTGGCGGGAGGATCAGGGATGTCGCCCCTCAGCGCGCGAAAGGGCTCAAACGGTCATTCGTCCACCGCGAGACCGTGGTGTACCAGGTGCCGGGGGCGGGAGCCCGCCTCGCCATCACCGTGGACCAGCCCTCCGCCGAGATCGTGACGAAGGCCCTCACGCAGCCGGGCGGCGGGCAGTCCGAGCGCGAGAAGCCGGCGGATGTGCTGCAGGTCGCCCCCTGGCAGCGCATCCGTGTGCCTGGCGCCGCCGCATTGCTCCTGAGCGGTGCACTGCTCCTCGCACTCTTCGGCGCGCACACCTTCCTCCTGGGGAGGGAAGTCACCGCCGAAGTCAGCGGCGTCAGGGACGCCCAGTGCCAGGTGGTGTGGCAGGACCCGTGGGACGCGAGCCGTACCCGGCACGCACGCGTGGACTGCTACCAGGGTGAGAAACCGGGCGACGCGCTGCGGATCAGCGCCCGGCCCTGGCCGGCGCGGGGCGAGGCCGCGGACCTGGAGGACTCCCCCTTCATGGTGGTCTTCGGGGTGAGTGCCGCAGGGCTGGCAGGACTGGTCGGCATCGCTTCCGCATCGCTCGGCGCCGCACGCAGGCTACGGCTGCTGCGGGGCCACCTGGGACGCGGCGGAGGGGCGAACCCGCCCGGAGCGGCCCGTGTGGTGGTGCCCTGGTGGAGCTGGGCAACGGGAACGCTCGGCCTGGCCGGTCTGGGGCTGATGACGCTCGCGTACGGGTTCGGGCAGCCGGTACGCGCGGAGGTCACCGGCACGACCGACTACGGCAGTTGCGCCGTCGCCTGGGCCGACCCCTGGGACGGTGCACGGCACACAGCGGAAGTCGACTGTGACGGCGTCTCCGGTGGAGACTCCCTGGAGGTCAGTGCCCTGCCGTGGCCCCTGCGCGGGGAGGCGTTCGACCGGGACTTCACTCCTGTTGCCCTCGGGATCGTCACGGTCGCCCACGTCGGCGTCGCGCTCCTGGGGATCGGACTCCGTTCCCGCCGGTCACGTCGGGGCCGGCTTCTGACGTCGACTCCAGAAGCCGCCTCCACCGCCACATCGGTCCCTCCGCAGAAGCAAGCGGGAGGCGACCCGGCCCGTACCGGTGACGTGCTCGACCGTGGCCACCTGACGGCGGTGTCCAGGCTGCTCTTCGCGCGGGACGTACGCGGGTCCCGCCCGAGGAGCCGCGGCCCGGAGCCCGATCCCGGTTCCCACCCGTGGTGGAGATCGCCGGTGCTGCGCCGCGTCGCGCTCACGTCGGGAGTCTCCTGGGGTGCCCTGATCGTCCTCGGTGTCACCGCCCTCTGGTCGGGAGGGTGGTGGATGACCGCCCTGCACTCCGCCACGGATCGGTCCGAGACGTCAGTCGCGACCGTTGAGTACCTGTACGACGACCTTCCGTTGGAGCCGTGGCCGCTGCCCGGTGAGGCGGAGATGAGCTTCGTCACGGCTGACGGCCGACGGGTTGTCACGGACATCGCCCATGGCGATCCGGTACCGGCCGAAGGGGACACCATCGGGATCGCGTACGCGGCCGGGCGTCCGTCCGTCGCATGGATCCCCGGCGACCCCGGACTCGGGCGGGGCCTCTGGGCGAGCGGCACCGTCGCGGCTCTGGCGGTGGTCCGCCTCGTGTGGTGCACCGTCTCCTTCGGGCGGACTCTGCGACGGGTGCTGCGCGCCGCCCGGTGCGGCGAGGCCCGGCGCCTCGACTACCTCCTCCTCCCCGGCGGCGGCGAAAAGCCCCGAAACGCGGCACCCCTGCTCGTTCTCTTCGAGCCCGGGGCACGTCGGCCGGCAGCGGTGATGGAAGTGGAACCGAGCGCGGTACTCCTGCCCACGGAAGGCACTCTGGACCTCCGGAGCGCGCCCCAGGACTCCGCCGCGGCGGTCGCCGTGATCGGTGAGCAACTGGTCTGGCCCTTCGGCCCCTTGACCCTGCTCGCCGACCAGGACGAGGAGGAGTACTTCCGGCAGTACGTGACGGACCTTGTCCCGCCCGGTGTCGCGCTCGACCCCTCGGACGCGCACGGCCATCCGACGGAGTCGTCGCCCGCCGCCGATCGCGGCTGACGCCGAGGTCCCCGCGGCCGATGGCCGGCCGCGGGGAGCCGTCGGTCACTCGCCTTCAGACCCGCCCATGACGTCGCATTCCGTATGCGAGGCGGGAAGGCGCCGGGATGTAAAGAACCCGTACGCATGATCGATCAGCTATCGCTGACCGTGGACCGTGTGGGTAGCGTGGCGGGCGGGTCAGTTCTTGCGAATCAGGACACGGGGGTGTCGACGATGTCGTTCGAAGACGAGTGGGCCGCGCAGAAGGCGGCTGTTTCCATGAGGCTCAACAAGGCGGACAGCACGGGAAGCTCCACCCCCGCGAAGGGGTCCGGGGACTACGTCGTGGAGGACGACGACCTGGGCGAGATCGGCCATGCCGCGCACGGCCTGTTCAACGGCCTCGAATCGGCCGGCAAGCACGCGAACGCGGCCAGCGAGACCGCGGGAACCAGCCTGAAGGGCGACGGATTCGACTCCGGAGCGGCCCTCACCGAGGTGAACAAGACCTGGGAGACGCAGGTCAAGACCCTCCTTCAGGCATGCGCCCACATCTCCAACCACCTCAACTACACGAAGAAGTCCAACAAGGCCGAGGACGACTGGATCGCGGCGCAGCTGCGCATCGTCGGCCCGGTCGTCCCGGGCCGGGACGGCGCCGTGTCCGCGTCCCAGATCGACAAGTACTTCCGTTAAGGAGCCGAGCCAGTGCCTACGTTCGAGCAGCTTCTGAACGCCAAGCTCGGCCCGATGAACACCGCCGCCACGCAGTGGACCGAGATGATCTCCAAGCTGACGCAGCTCAAGACGGACGCGTCGGCCATGACGTCCAAGGCGGGCAAGTCCACCTGGCGCGGCGAGAACGCCTCCGTGACGAAGGAGTTCGTCACCAAGACCGCCAAGGAGTTCGGCGACGCCGTCACCGAGGCCGAATCCGTACGCGACCTGCTCCAGGACGCGTACACCCTGCTGAAGACGGCGCAGGACGATCTGAAGACCACGTACGAGAACCCCCCGCCGGGCATCACGATCTACCCCAACGGCGTCCTCAGCCACCGGGTCCATCCGGACCGCCGTTCCAAGGACAGCACCGAACCGGTGGCCACGGAGGCGCAGTTCGAGGCACTGCGGGGCAAGATCGAGGGCATTCTCAAGCGAGCGGCCGAGGCCGACGAGCTGTGCGCATGGGGTCTTCGCGCGCTGATCAAGAACCACCCGAACGACTTCGGCAGCACCGACATCGGCGGCGTGGCCGAGGCGAAGAAGCTGCGCGAGGAGGAGAAGCAGCAGGCGGAGAACGGCCGGGAGGCCGCCAAGCTGTACGCCCGCTGGGAGTACCTCGACGACAAGGAGCGCGAGAGGCTGCTGCAGCTCGCCGAGGGCGGCAAGAACTCGCCCGCCTTCGCCGAACAGCTGATGACGAACCTCAGCTACCGGGGCCGTGACCAGCAGGAGGCCGTGCTGCTGCTGGCCGGCAGCCTGGAAGCGGGCGGCCGGGACGGCCAGCTCTCCGCGACCGACGCCCGCCTGTACAAGGCCCTGTCCGGCTCCCTCGCCACCGCCACCGGGCCCGACTCGTCCATCGGCTCCCCGGGCGGCGTCACCTCGGCCTGGACCGACAAGCTCATCACCACGGCCCGTGACGGCAACGGCCTCTCCAACCGCCACCCCGGGTACATCGGGGGCGGTGCCGCGAGCCTGAAGGACCTCACCGACCTCATGGCCGCCGACGCCGGCGACAAGGCGTACGACCCGAACGACAAGAACGCGTCCCCCTACGACAAGGACAAGGACGACCCGGTCTACAGCGAGGCGTTCCTGACCGAGGTCGGCGACACCATCCGCGCATGGGAGACGAACAACGACGACGCCTACGACGGCTACATGAAGAACTGGCAGGGCACGCAGGAGGACCCGATGAAGGGTCTGATGAACGCCATGAGCCGGAACCCCTCCGCCGCCACCAGCTACTTCGACCCGCACACCACGGACAACCTCAAGTACTTCCTGGACGACCGCAAGTGGCCGGGCGGCGACGTCGAGTTCAAGATGCCCGAGGAGACACAACGCACCTCGGCCCGCACGGAGTTCGGCGCCGCCCTGGAGGCCGCGGCCACCGGCCGTCAGCCGGGCAGCCCGCTGAACGGCGTCGAGAACCGCCACGACGGCGCCCAGGCCGCGATCTTCGAGCGGATCGCCAAGGAGTACACCGGCGACGAGACCTACGGAACCCAGAGCTCCGTGCCCGTGTCCATGCGCACGAGCATGGGCAACATGATCGGGGACTACGCCTCGGACGTGCACCAGATCCTCGGTAAGAAGATGGACGGGCCGACCGACTTCAACAACCTCACGATCGAGAGGGGCGACCTGGCCCGCCTCATGCGGGGCGTCGCCGAGGACCCCAAGGCGTTCGGAGTCATGCACCACTCGCAGAGCGTGGTGATCGCCGAAGGGCTGAACGGCTTCCCGCCGGAATCGTTCCGCAAGGAGGACCCCGAACTGCGCGCCTGGGTCAAGCAGTCGGCGTCGGTGCTCGGCCACCTCGACGCCGTACGCGGAGACGTCATCTACGACCTCGGCCAGGCTCAGAAGGACACCAACGGCTGGAACAAGATGATGAATTACCACATCATCGGCGCACCGCTGACGGCCATTCCCGTCGCCGGCGACGTGCTCCAGCGCTCGATCGACGTCGGCACGGCCGCGTACATGAATGAGCTCAACGCCAAGGTCGACGAGGCGACTCGTAAGGACATGGTCAACCACTTCGAGAACGGCGAGAACCAGATGGACGCCATGATGCGCAAGATGGCGCAGGAGAAGGGCCTCACCGACCAGGAGCTGGACGCGACCCCCGGCGAATACGAGGACGGCCTCCAGGCGACCGCCGAGCAGTGGTACCAGTACGGCATCGAGGATGCCCAGAAGAAGATGGGGCAGCCGTAGCCGTGAACAAGAAGTGGTTGCCGCTGACCGTCGTGCTCGGCGCCGCCGGGGTCGCCGTCGTGACGGCGAGCGTCTGGCCCGACGGCGAGAAGGAGCCACCGCTTCCGCAGACCCTGTGCTATGGGGCGCTCAGCCGGCAGACGGCGGAGCTGATCGACGACGGCAAGGGCGGCGAGGTCAGCGCGGAGGAGTGGCAGAGCAAGGGAAAGACCACCGACTACGCGGTGTTCAAGGGCTGCCAGGTGCAGCGCGCCAACCCGGACAGCGAGTCCCCCCGGGGCGTTTACCAGCTGATCATCCAGGACACCCGCAGCGCCCCGGGCCGCAGGAAGGACTCCGTCCCGCTCGGCACCGGATTCACCGGCTGGGTGCTCCCCGACCAGGCCGAGGCCACCCTGCCCGCAGGCTGCGCCGCCCGCATGGGCTCGACCGCCCCGTACATCACGGTGACTCTCAGCGCACCCTCACAGGCGGAGAAGAAGGGCCTCGTCGACCGCGACACGGCCATCCGCAACAGCACCACGGTAGTGCGCGAAGCCGCGACGAACCTCGCACGGAAGGCGGGCTGCTGAAGGGCAGGAAGTAGCTGGTGCCGCCCGGCACCGTCAGAGCGGAAGCGAGGGATGGCGACGCACCCGTCGTCATCCCTCCACGTGTTCCCGAGGAGCGGCAGCGCTCGGCGTAGGCGTGCAGAGCGGGCAACGGGGCAGGCGGCATCTGTTGCCGGCGAGGCTTCCGGCTCACCTGCCGCGAGTCACGGCACATTGCCGGGTGTCGGCAACCCGGAGTGCGATCGGATGCCCGTCAAGGACCTGTCAACGTCGCATAAGAAACGTGTAAGGTCCGTTGCGGAGTGCCGGGAAGCCTGGTCGGCGAACAAGGGCTACGTGTCTTTTCTGCCGATCGGGGAACTTCCGTCATGGTGCTCGTCGCTGTCTTCGGTGCCGCGCTGCTCGTCGCGGTTCTGCTGTCCGGGCTCGCCGCCCGGACCGTCCTGTCCACCTCGTTGCTCTTCCTGGTCGGTGGGGCGCTGGTCAGCGACGGTTTCCTGGGGCTGATCCACATCACGCCGGAGAGCGAGATCGTGTCGGTCACCGCCGACCTCGCTCTGTTCGCCGTGCTGTTCACCGACGGAATGCACGTCTCCTTCGGCAAGCTGCGGGCCAACTGGCGCAATCCGGCACGGGCGTTGGGCCTCGGCATGCCGCTGGCCTGCGTGGGCATGGCGCTGGTCACCCACTACCTGGTCGGCCTGGACTGGACGACCTCGTTCCTCGTGGGCGCGGTCCTCGCGCCGACCGACCCGGTGTTCGCCTCGGCCATCGTCGGCCGCAAGGAGGTCCCCGCGCGGCTTCGTGAGCTGCTGAACGTCGAAAGTGGGATCAACGACGGCCTGGCCCTGCCCGTCGTCCTCGTCCTCATCGCCGCCGCGGGACCGGCCGCCGGTCACGCCGAGGCATCCTTCGGGAAGATCGCGCTGGAGCTCGGCCTCGGCCTGGCCTTCGGCGCGCTGCTCCCGCTGCTCGTCAACGGGCTCGTACGGTTCCGGCTGCTCGGCGCGGAGCCCAAGCTCCAGCCGCTGCTGCCGCTCGCCACCGGTGTCATCCTGTACGCCGCCTGCCACCTGACCCACGCCAACCCGTACCTGGCGGCCTTCTCCGCGGGCGCGGTCCTCGCCGCCGTGTCGCCGGAGCCCCAGAAAGCGTTCGAGCCGCTGGGGGAGTCGCTGGCCGAGCTGGCCAAGTTCGCCGCCCTGCTCGTCTTCGGCGCGCTGCTCACGCCGCGGCTCTTCGGCGACCTGTCCGTCGGCGGATACGTGGCGGTCGTGCTGGCGATCGTGCTCATCCGGCCCGCGTCACTGCTCGTCTCGCTGTGGGGGACGCGGATCGACCGTAGGGAGAAGCTGGTCGCGGCCTGGTTCGGCCCGAAGGGCTTCGCGTCGGTCGTCTACGGCCTGCTGGTCCTCCAGGCCGGCATCCCCCAGGGCCAGGAGGCGTACACCCTGATCGCCGTCTGCATCGCCTTCTCGATCCTCGCGCACAGCAGCACCGACGTCCCCATCGCCCGCCTCTTCCACGTCGACGACCTCGTCGAAGGCGACGGCACACGCCCCGAGGCTCCCGCGGCCACCATGAAGGTCCAGCCCCATGCGCGCGCGTGACCTTGCCCGGCCCTGCCTCCCCGGTACGCCTCGCGGCAGCCTGCGCGAAGCCGGCAGACCTGCCCGTCCCGGCGGCCCTGGACCGGGGCGGCGTGAATGCCCTAGCCTCGCAGACACCGAGAAGCGGGCAGCGTCGCTCACTTCGGGTCCCCCAACCTGCCCGGACGCGTTCGTGACCCCGTAACTCGCCCCCCACGGTGTCGTTTTGCGTTTACACAACGCAACGAAGGCGGTCGTCAATGTCCGGCACGGAGTCCTCCGACTACACCCAGCGTCTCGCGCGGCTCGAGACCTCGGGAATCAAGCGGTTGCTCCCCACGCAAGCTCCCTACCGATGGAACCTGAAGAGGCTCGGCCTAGGGCGGGTGCTCGACGTCGGCTGCGGTCTCGGCCGGAACCTGCTGAACTGCGGGCCCGACAGCGTCGGCGTCGACCACAACGCCCACTCCGTCGCCACCTGCCGTGAGCGCGGGCTCAACGCCTACACGCCGGACGAGCTCGCCGAGGCCCCGGACTGCGGTCCGGGCTCCTTCGACAGCCTGCTCTGCGCGCACGTCCTGGAACACATGGACGAGACCCTCGGGAACTCGGTCCTGGAGCAGTACCTGCCGCTGGTGAAGCGGGGCGGTTCGGTCGTCCTGATCTGTCCGCAGGAGGCCGGCTACAAGACCGACTCCACGCACGTGCGGTTCGTCGACTTCGACGGGATGCGCACGCACGCCGAGAAGGTCGGGCTCGGCATCGAGCGCACCTACTCGTTCCCGTTCCCGCGGTCCGTGGGCAAGGTCTTCCCCTACAACGAGTTCGTCCTGGTCGCCCGGATCCCCGCGGAGGCCTGAGCCGGGCAGGCCCGCGGCCCCCTCCCGCGTCAAGGAAGGGGCGGCGGCCGCCAGCCGGGCACGTGCGCCGCCGCGGAACGCTCCCAGGCGGCCACGCCCCCGGCCAGCGGCCAGGCGCGGGTGATCTCCGTGGCTCTTTCGACGGCCCGCAGGGCGGCCGCCAGGTGCCGGCTCGCCACTCCTGCCTTCACCTGGGCGAGGGGACCGGGTTCCAGAGCGGCCATGCGCTCCTCGTACTCCCGGAGCGGACGCTCCGAGCACACCGCCACATACCTGGCGTCGACCGCCCTGGAGAGCAGCAGCTCGGAAGGACGGCCGCCCTCGGCGAGCGCCGCCACCAGCCGATCGTGGCCGTCGAGGACGACCGGGCAGTTGAGCCCGCTGATCCACCAGAGCAGGACGGGCGGCAGCAGACCCTCGCGGTACTGCCGCCGGTACGCCTTCACGCGCGGCGCCTCCGGTGCGGACAGCGTCCGCAGCGGCAGCAGGTCGCGGGCGTCCTCGACCGGGTCGCCGTAACCGAACCAGGTGAGGTGGCCACGGTCGGTGTCGTGGGGGAGGAGATGGGCCCAGTGGGCGTCCACGAACCATCCCGGGATCATCGGGCCCAGATGCCAGTCGCCCTCGTGCAGCGGTCCCTCGGTGGCCCCGCGCAGCTCCGCCGCCGCGTGGGCGGTCCAGCGGTCGGTCCACGCCTCGGAGCCCGGCGGGGCGAAGTCCGCGAAGGAGCGGGCGGTGGCGGCGCGCAGCGGGGCGAGCGGGGAGACGTACGTCCCGGTCCGGGCGTAGTGGACGCCGTAGCGCGAGGCGCGCTGCCGCGCGAACAGCACCGGCCGGTCCCCTTGCGACAGGACCAGCCGCCCGCCGTCCGCGCACTCCATCCGCAGCCCCGGCCGCACCGGGTGGTCGATCACGATCCGCATCCCGCGAGCGTACGAGGCGGAGCGGGCGGCACGGTATCCGGGCTCCAGCTCCCCTCGCGGCCACAAACACCCGGGCCGCCACCGGAGTCGGCTCGGGGCGCTGCCAGGCCGGTTCGTCACGGGACCCGGGCTCCAGGGCGCAGGCCGCCGGCCGGACCCGGGGCGCTCCGGGACCCGGGCGCTACGGGACCCGGGCCGTCCAGGCGCGGGTCGCGAACTTGGATTCCGCCAGGTCCTTCGCCCGAGCCAGCTCCTCCTCGGTCACCCCGCCCTCCGTGAGGCCGTAGCGGCCGCGGAAGGAGGAGATCATCCGCTCGATCACCGCCTCGCGCGGCAGACCGGTCTGCCGGCGCAGCGGGTCGACCCGCTTCTTCGCGCTCCTGGTGCCCTTGTCGGAGAGCTTCTCGCGCCCGATCCGCAGCACCTCGGTCATCTTGTCGGCGTCGATGTCGTACGCCATCGTCACGTGGTGCAGCACCGCGCCCTCGCCCGCGACCATGCGCTTCTGGGCGGCGCCCGCGATCTTCCCGGCGTCGGTGGCGATGTCGTTCAGCGGCTGGTACCAGGCCTTCACGCCCATGTCGCCGAGCGCGCCGAGCACCCAGTCGTCGAGGTAGGCGTAGCTGTCGGTGAAGGAGAGGCCCTGGACGAGGGCGTCGGGGACCGACAGCGAGTACGTGATCGTGTTGCCGGGTTCGATGAACATGGCGCCGCCGCCGCTGATCCGGCGGACCACCTCGATGCCGTGCCGCTCGGCCGCCTCCGGGTCCACCTCGTTGCGCAGCGACTGGAAGCTGCCGATCACCACGGCGGGCGAGCCCCACTCCCACACCCGCAGCGTCGGCGGACGCCGGCCCGCGGCGACCTCGGCGGTCAGCACCTCGTCGAGGGCCATGTGCAGCGCGGGGGACCGGGGCGGCTCGTGCACCAGCTGCCAGTCGTAGTCCGTCCAGTCCGTGGCGTGCGCGAGCGCCCGGCGGACCGCGACCCCGATGCCCTCCGTGGTGAGGCCGAACATCTCCGTGCCCGGCGGCAGCGCCTGGTCGATGCGGGCCGCGAGACCGGCGGCGTCGGTGTCCGCGGGGGCGCCTTCGAGGGCCTGGTCGATGGCCAGGATCGCCTCGTCGGGTTCGAGGAAGAAGTCGCCCGCGACCCGGACCCGGCGCAGCACGCCGTCCTCCACGTCGAGGTCGACGACGACCAGCTTGCCGCCCGGGACCTTGTACTCGCCGTGCACGGGCCCTCCCTGGATGGTGAGCACGGAGCCATGGGATGAACTCGACCAAAGCGTACTCGTGGCCGGCAGGTCGTCCGCCGGTTGTCCACAGGTCGTCCGGGAGCCCCCGCCCTGTCAGACGGGTGTGGTGGGATGGACACATGACGGAACACAGCGTGACCGAGACCGGAGCCCACGACTTCCTCGCCCATGTCCTCGCCGGTGGCACCACGGAGGTGGAGGAGGCGGTGCGCAAGGCCGCCGCCGCGGAGATCATGCCCCGCTTCCGGCAGCTCGACGCGGACGAGATCGTCGAGAAGAACGGGCCGCACGACCTGGTGACCGTCGCCGACCGGGCCGCCGAGGCCCACCTCACCGCCTCCCTCACCGCGCTGCTGCCCGGCTCCGTGGTGGTCGGCGAGGAGGCCGTGCACGCCGATCCAGCGGTCTACGAGGCACTGAAGGGCGACGCCCCGGTGTGGATCGTCGACCCGGTGGACGGCACCCGTCAGTTCGTGCGCGGCGAGGCCGGCTTCTGCACACTCGTGGCCCTCGCCCGGCGCGGCGAGCTCCTCGCCTCCTGGACCTACGCCCCCGCCCTGGACGAGCTCGCCGTCGCGGTGCGCGGCCACGGCGCCACCCTGAACGGCGAGCCGATACGGTCGGGCGCGCCCGCGCCCGGTGCGGTCCTGGAGGTCGCCACCTCCCACCCCGACTACACCACGCCGGACCAGAAGCGCGCCCTGCTCGGACTGCGCACCGAGGGCGTCCGCCCCCGCCCGTGCGGCTCCGCGGGACTGGAGTACCTGGCCGTCGCCCGGGGCCGCCTCGACGCGGTCGCCTTCTCCTGGGAGTACGCCTGGGACCACGCCGCCGGCATGCTGCTGGTCGCGGAGGCCGGTGGCGCGGACCTCACCCTGACCGGCGAGCGCTTCCGGGTCACCGGCGGCAACACGCTGCCGTTCACCGCGGCCCGCGACGCCGCCACCGCCGAACGGATCCGGTCACTCCTCGGGGCCCGGTAAGTCCCGTACGGGGCCGGGAATATGCTGGGTTCCCGGCCCGCCGACCGAAGGAGTCCAGGTGCCGTCGATGCTCGATGCCGTCGTCGTGGGGGCGGGACCCAACGGACTGACCGCTGCCGTGGAGCTGGCCCGGCGCGGCTTCTCGGTCGCCGTGTTCGAGGCGAAGCCCACCATCGGCGGCGGCGCCCGCACGGAGGAGCTGACCCTCCCCGGCTTCCGCCACGACCCGTGCTCGGCCGTGCACCCGCTCGGCGTCGGCTCGCCCGTCTTCAAGACCATGCCGCTGGAGCGGCACGGCCTGGAGTGGCTGCACGCCGACCTGCCCATGGCCCACCCCTGGGACGACGGCACCGCCGCCGTCCTCTCCCGCTCCGTCGCCGAGACCGCGGCCTCCTTCGGGCCGCGTGACGCCGGCACCTACCGGCGGCTCGTCGCGCCCTTCCTCGGCAGGTGGGACAGCCTGGTCGCGGACTTCATGCAGCTCCCGCTGACCGCGCTGCCCCGCGACCCGGTCACCCTGGCCCGCTTCGGCCTGGCCGGACTCCCGCCCTCCACGTGGCTGATGCGCCGCTTCCGCGACGAGAAGGCACGCGGCCTGTTCGCCGGACTCGTCGGCCACGTCATCGCCCCGCTCGGCGGCTTCGCCACCGGCGCCGTCGGCCTGGTCTTCGCGCTCGCCGCACACGCGGGCGGCTGGCCGCTGCCCCGGGGCGGTTCCCAGTCGATCTCCGACGCGCTCGCCGCGTATCTGAAGGAGCTCGGCGGCGCCGTCCACACCGACTTCGAGGTCAAGCGGCTCGACGACCTGCCGCCGGCCCGCGCCTACGTCTTCGACACCTCGCCCACCGCCCTCGCGAGGATCGCCGGACTCGGCGCCGCCTACGACGGCTACCGCTACGGCGCCAGCTGCTTCAAGATCGACTACGCCCTGTCGGGCCCCGTACCGTGGACCGCCGAGGACGCGCGCCGGGCCGGCACCGTCCAGATCGGCCCCACCATGGGCGAGATCGACACCGCCCTGAACCAGGCCTCCTCCGGCACCGCCCCGGACACCCCGTTCCTCATCACCGCCCAGCCCAGCCTCGTCGACCCCGGCCGCGCCCCCGAGGGCAAGCACGTCTTCTGGGCCTACGGCCACGTCCCCAACGGCTGGCGCGGTGACCTCACCGACGCCGTCGAGCGGCAGATCGAGCGCTTCGCCCCCGGCTTCCGCGACCTGATCCTCGCCCGCGCCACCGCCGGACCGCCCGAGCTCGCCGAGCGCAACGCCAACTACGTCGGCGGCGACATCGCCTGCGGCGCCGCCCGCGGCCTGCAGCTCGTGCTGCGGCCGAAGCTCTCCCTCTTCCCCTACAGCACGCCGCACCCGGCGGTCTTCCTCTGCTCCTCCGCCACCCCGCCCGGCCCCGGCGTGCACGGCATGTCCGGCCACAACGCCGCCAAGGCGGTCTGGCGCCGCCTGCGCGTACCCGCGGGGAGATGAGGCGGCGGAAACCCGGATGACCCGCCCACCCGTCGGCAGAGAGGATGGGGACATGACCACCCGACCCCAGATCGTGCTCGTCCGCGGCGACATCACCCGGCAGGACACCGACGTCATCGTCAACGCCGCCAACTCCTCCCTCCTCGGCGGAGGCGGGGTCGACGGGGCGATCCACCGACGGGGCGGCCCCGCCGTCCTCGACGCGTGCCGCAGGCTCCGCGCCGGCCACTACGGCCGCGGCCTGCCCACCGGCCAGGCCGTCGCCACCACGGCCGGAAACCTCGCCGCCCGCTGGGTCGTCCACACCGTCGGCCCGGTCCACAGCGCCCAGGAGGACCGCTCCGAGCTGCTCGCCTCCTGCTACCGCGAGTCCCTGCGCGTGGCCGACGAACTCGGCGCGCGCTCCGTCGCGTTCCCGGCGGTCTCCACCGGCGTCTACGGCTGGCCCATGGACGACGGCGCCCGCATCGCCGTCGAGACGGTGCGGGCGGCGACCACGTCGGTGGCCGAGGTCCGCTTCGTGCTCTTCGACGACACGGCGTACGCGGCCTTCGAGGCGGCCCTGGGCTGACCTCGGTCCTCCGCCCGCCCACAGACCGTCCGTCGTGATCCGGCCGCGGTGGCGCGTTTATCAGACATTCAGCGCGTCCTGTGAGGCTGGGACGACGGCTCCGGACGGTGCCGCAACGAGAGCGTCGCACCCCTGGGAGGGCGCATGGGCAGAGGCCCCGACTGGCAGGCGGTCCACGGCCGTACGGTTCGCGCGGCCCGCCGGGCACAGGGTGCCGTGGCCGTCCTGGAGGCCGCCGCCACCTCGCTGACCGAGGCCGTGCCCTGCGAGTTCTGGGCCGGGGTGCTGCTCGACCCGGTGACCCTCCTCAACGTCGGCGGCTGCTACCACCACGGCGTCGGCGCCGAATGGATGCCCCGGCTCCTCGACATCGAGTACCGCGAGGGCGACGCCAACCTCATGCCCGCCGTGGCCCGGCAGGCACAGCCCGTGGGCACCCTCTCCGGGGCGCTCGACGGCCGTCTCGAACGGAGCCTCCGCTACCAGGACGTCTACCGGCCGCTCGGACTCGCCGACGAGATGCGGCTGCTGCTGCGGGACGCCGGCCGCGTATGGGGCGCCCTGGTGCTCGCGCGCTCCAAGGACCGGCCGGCGTTCTCCGCCGCCGAGACGGAGTTCGCCGCCCGGCTGTCCGCCCCGCTCGGCCGCGCCCTGCGGGACGCCCTGGCGGAACGGCCCACCGCCCCCGGCCCCGGCGCCCGTTCGCTCGTCGTCCTCGACTCCGCGTACGAGGTCGTCACCCGGTCCGCGACCGCCGGCGCCTGGTGCGCCGAGCTCGCCGAGACGTCCGCACGCGGCACGGGCCTCCCGGCCGCCGCGTACGGCGTCGCCGCGTCGGCCCTGAGCAGCCCCACCGGCGGCAGCCGGGTCTGCGTGCCGACCCGGTCGGGCGGCTGGGCCGCCATCGAGGGCTGGCGGCTCGACACGGGGGAGCGGCCCCAGGTGGCCCTGTCCATGGGGCCCGCCTCGCCGCCCGACCGCATCGCCGCCCTGATGGAGACCTACGCCCTCAGCCCGCGCGAGTGCCAGGTCCTCACCGAGGTGGTCGGCGGCGCTCCCACCTCGGAGATCGCCACCCGGCTCGGGCTGTCCCCGTTCACCGTCCAGGACCACCTCAAGGCGGTCTTCGCCAAGACCGGGGTCCGGTCCCGCCGCGAACTCGTCGCCCAGGTCTTCTTCCCGCACTACCTTCCGGAGCTGCCCCTCCCGGGAGCGGAGGCCGGCCAGGTCGCCGGACGTTGATGTCGTTTTCTCGCCAGCCCGGCCCGCCCGCGATCACCGATCCTTGAGGCATGCACACCGACACCGAGCGCTGCGTGCGGGCCGTCCGGTCGAAGGACGCCCGCTTCGACGGCGTCTTCTTCACCGCTGTCCGGACGACTCGGATCTACTGCCGGCCCAGCTGCCCGGCCGTCCCGCCCAAGCCCGAGAACATGGAGTTCCACCCCACGGTCGCCTCCTGCCAGCGCGCGGGCTTCCGCGCCTGCAAGCGCTGCCGGCCCGACACCAGCCCCGGCTCGCCCCACTGGCACGTACGGGCCGACGCCGTCGCCAGGGCCGTGCGGCTGATCCAGGACGGGGTCGTCGACCGCGAGGGCGTGCCCGGCCTCGCCGCGCGGCTCGGGTACTCGACCCGGCAGATCGAGCGGCAACTGCTCACCGAGCTCGGCGCGAGTCCCCTCGCGCTCGCCCGCGCGCAGCGCGCCCAGACCGCCCGGCTGCTCATCGAGACCACCGCCATGCCCATGGCGCAGATCGCCTTCGCGGCCGGCTTCTCCTCCATCCGCACCTTCAACGACACCGTCCGCGAGGTCTTCGCGCTCACCCCCGGCGAGCTGCGCGCCCGCGCCGGCTCCCACGCCGACCGCTCCCGCGCGGACGGCTCCCACGTCAACAGCCCCCACGCCAACGGCTCCCGTGCGGAAGGCTCACGCCTCGACGGCTCCACCCCCGACGGATCCCACCCGCCCGCCACGCCCGGGACCATCACCCTCCGGCTGCCGTTCCGCGCCCCGCTCAACCCCTCCAACCTCTTCGGCCACCTGGCCGCGACCGCCGTCCCCGGCGTCGAGGAGTGGCGTGACGGCGCCTACCGCAGAACGCTCTCCCTCCCGTACGGCTACGGCATCGTCGCGCTCGCCCCGCGCCCCGACCACGTGCTGTGCCGGCTCTCGCTCACCGATCCCCGCGACCTCACGATCGCCATCAGCCGCTGCCGCCGGCTCCTCGACCTCGACGCCGACCCCGTCGCCGTCGACGAGCAGCTGCGCGCCGACCCGCTGCTCGCGCCGCTCGTCGACGCCGGGCCCGGCCGGCGGGTGCCCCGTACCGTCGACGCCGCCGAGTTCGCCGTACGGGCCGTGCTCGGCCAGCAGGTGTCCACCGCCGCCGCCCGCACCCACGCGGCCCGCCTGGTCGCCGCGCACGGCGTCCCCGTGGAGGACCCGGAAGGCGGCCTCACCCACCTCTTCCCGACACCCGAGGCCCTCGCCGGGCTCGACCCGGAGACCCTCGCCCTGCCGCGCAGCCGCCGCACGACCCTGACCACCCTGGTCGCGGCCCTCTCGGACGGAAGCCTGGCCCTCGGACCCGAGAGCGACTGGGCCGAGGCCCGCGCCAGGCTCCTCGCCCTGCCCGGCTTCGGCCCCTGGACCACCGAGGTCATCGCCATGCGGGCGCTCGGCGACCCCGACGCCTTCCTCCCCGGCGACCTCGGCGTCCGCCGCGCCGCCCAGGGACTCGGGCTGCCCGCCACGCCCGCCGCGCTGACCGACCGCGCGGCCCGCTGGCGGCCCTGGCGGGCCTACGCCGTCCAGTACCTGTGGGCCACCGACGACCACCCGATCAACCACCTGCCCGCCTAAGGAAGTCACGCCATGCCCCCCACCGTCCGGCACACGGTCGTGGACAGCCCCTACGACGCGCTGACCCTGGTCGCCGTCGACGGCGTCCTCAGCCGCATCCACATGACCGGCCAGCGCCACCGCCCGCCCGAGGAGACGTTCGGCAGCCCCGACCCGCGGCCCTTCACCGAGGCGGTGCGGCAGCTCGACGCGTACTTCGCGGGCGAACTCACCGAGTTCGACCTGCCGTTGCACCTCGTCGGCACCGAGTTCCAGCTCCGCGTCTGGGAGCAGCTGCGCAGCATCCCGTACGGCGAGACCCGCACGTACGGCGAACTCGCCGAGGCCCTGGGCAATCCCGCCGCCTCCCGCGCGGTCGGCCTCGCCAACGGCAGGAACCCGGTGAGCATCGTCGTCCCCTGCCACCGTGTGATCGGCGCGGGCGGCGGACTCACCGGGTACGGCGGCGGCCTCGACCGCAAGCAGCGCCTGCTGGCCTTCGAATCGGGCGGCGCCGCCGCCGACGCCCTGTTCTAGCGGAGCCGTTCGAGCAGTGCGGGCAGCGCCGTGCCGATCGGCTCGCGCACGATCTCGTCCGCGAGCGGGTCGTACGGCGTCGGCTCCGCGTTCACGATGATCAGCCGGGCGCCGTGCTCGGCCGCCATCCCGGCGAGCGAGGCGGCGGGCTGCACCTGAAGGCTGCTGCCGACGGCGACGAACACCTCCGCGGCCTTCGCGATCGACATCGCGTCGCCCAGCACCTTCGGGTCGAGACGCTGCCCGAACATCACCGTCGCCGCCTTCAGGATCCCGCCGCACGTCCGGCACGCCGGGTCGTCCTCGCCGGCCTTCACCCGCTCCAGCGCCTCGTCCATCGACGAACGGGCGTGACAGGCCGTGCACACCACCGACCGCGCCGAGCCGTGGAGTTCGAGCACCTTCCGCTCGGACACCCCGGCGGCCTGGTGCAGCCCGTCGACGTTCTGGGTGATCACCCGCAGCGCGTTGCCGCTCTTCTCGTACGCGGCGATGGCGTGGTGCGCGACGTTCGGCTCGGCGCGGAGGAGCTGCGCGTCGAGCCGCATCAGCCACGAGCGGCGCCGGACCTCCGGGTCGGCCATGTAGGGCCCGTAGGTGACGAGCCGCTCGGCCTCGGGGTCGCGCCGCCACAACCCGTCGGGCCCGCGGTAGTCGGGAATGCCCGAGTCCGTGGAGATACCGGCTCCGCTGAGAATCGCCACCATGGTCATGCGGGGAGCGTAGGCGGACCGGCAGACCTCCCGCGACGCCATTTCCTGGTGCTAGGTTCGCCCGCATGGCCAAGGTCAGCATCTCCCTCGACGCCGAACTCGTGGTCGAGGTCATGGTCCTCGCCGGCATCGGCAGCCCGCAGGACGCCGTCGAGGCCGTCGTCCGCGACTACATCGCCCACGGCCACCGCACCGAGGCCCGCACCGCCTCCCGCGACGAGTCCGCGCGCACCGGCCGGCTCACCCCGCCCGAGCCCGAGCAGGGCTGACGCCTTCCAGGTCCTCAGGCGCCAGGGAGCGTCCCGACCCGCACCGGGCGGCCGTTCTCCAGTTCCACCGGGCCGCGGCCGCCGTCCAGCGCGGCCAGGGCCGCGGCCACCCGCAGACCCAGGCCGACCGGCAGATACGCGGGCAGCTCCGCCGGGTCCACCAGCTTCCAGGAGATCAGCTCCTCCTCCTGGAGCCGGATCGCCGCGAGCTGCCCGGCGGACAGCACCCCGCCGTCGTACAGGTACGCCACCAGCGGGGGCCGGTCCGGGCCCGGCACCCAGTCCACCGCGAGCAGCGCGCCCAGCTCCACGTCGAGCCCGATCTCCTCGGCCGTCTCGCGCCGGGCGCCCGCACGGGGCGTCTCGCCCGCGTCGGACTCGATCGTGCCGCCCGGCAGCGCCCAGCCCTCCCGGTAGTTCGGCTCGACGATCAGGACACGGCCGCCCGCGTCCCGGAAGAGGGCCGCGGCACCGGCCAGGATCCGGGGCAGGCCGGCGATGTACGTGGCGTAGTCGGAGGTCGTCATCCCGTCAGCGTAGCCAGCCGTACCGTCCGCTCCGCCAGCTCGCTGATCCGGGACCCGTCGAAACCCGCCACCGCGCTGCGCACCCGGTCCCGCAGCGGCTCCGACCACTGGGGCGGGATCGCCGCGGCGCCGCACAGCACCCCGGCGACCGAGCCGGCGGTGGCGCCGTTGGAGTCGGTGTCCAGGCCGCCGCGCACGGTCAGCGCGATCGTACGGGTGAAGTCGCCCTCGCCGTACAGGAGCCCGGCGGTCAGCACCGCCGCGTTCGGGATCGTGTGGATCCAGCCGAGCGAGCCGGTCTCCCGGGACAGTTCGGCCAGCGTCTCGGACCACTCCACTCCCGCCTCGTACAGGGCCATCGTGTGCCGCACGGTCCTGGCGAGGCGGCTGCTCGCCGGGACCCGTTCCAGGGCCACGGACAGCGCGGAGCGCGCGTCGGGCGCCGTGAACGCGGCGGCGATCAGGGCCGCCGCCCACATCGCGCCGTACACCCCGTTGCCCGTGTGGGAGAGCACCGCGTCGCGGCGGGCCAGCGAGGCCGCCCGGCGCGGGTCGCCCGGCGAGGTCCAGCCGTACACGTCCGCCCTGATCAGGGCGCCGATCCACTCCTGGTACGGGTTGTCGTAGGTGGCGGTCAGCGGGGGCTTCAGGCCGTTGGCGAGATTGCGGTAGGCCACCCGCTCGGCCGTGAACGTCTGCAGGTACGGCAGCCGCAGCAGCCAGTGCTCGCCGACCTGCTCGGTGCTGAAGGCGAAGCCGCGGGTCTCCAGCAGGTGCAGGCCCAGGATCGTGTAGTCGATGTCGTCGTCCCGGCAGCTGCCGTTGATCCGGCCGCGCACGCACTGCGGCCACTCGGGGCGCAGCTCGAAACCGTCGGCTCCGGCGGCGGGCGGCGGAGGCAGGTAGTCGGTCAGCGGCAGGGCGTCGGTCAGCCGCAGGTAGTCGTCGATCCGCTCGGTCGTCCAGTGGTCGCCCCGTTCGACCGGCTTGCCGAGCATGTTCCCGGCGATCCGCCCCGTCCAGCCGCCGAGGATCCGGTCGGCGAGTTCACTGTGTCTGAGCTGACCCATGACACCGGTCTAACCGACGGGACGCCGGGCCGCGCGCCGACCCGCCCGCCCGGCTCCCCGCGATCACTCGTCCCCCGCCGGCCCTTCCCGCTCGCACGCCGCGCCACGCCCGCTCCTTCCCCTCACTCCTCCCCGCCCTCGCCCCTTCCCGCCCGCACCTCTCCCCGCTCCCGCTCCTCGTCACCCACGGCGCGTGACCGCGCCGCCGCGCGGCGCAGCCGGTGGTGGCGGGCCGCGCCCGTCCCGGGGCCCTGCTCGCCGACCGCCTCGCCGACCATCGCCCGCACCGCGTCCCGGACGCCGTGCAGCGCGTGGTGCCGGGCCGGGCCCGCGCCCGGGTCCTCGCGCAGCTCCTTCAGAAGCGACCAGCACAGGCCCAGCATGACGAGCACGAAGGGCAGCGCCACGAGGATCGTCGCCGTCTGCAGCGAGTTCAGCCCGCCGGCGAGCAGCAGGACGGCGGCGACCGCGGCCATCAGGACGCCCCAGGTGACCACGAGCCAGGTGGGCGGGTGCAGCGCGCCGCGGCTGGTGAGCGAGCCCATGACCAGCGAGGCCGAGTCCGCGCTGGTGACGAAGTACGTCATGACCAGCAGCATCGCGACGTACGAGGTGACCGTGCCGATCGGCAGGGCGTCCAGCATCGCGAAGAGCGAGGCCTCCGCGCCGTCCTTCACCGCGCCCGCCAGGTCGGCGGCGCCCGTCGAGTCGAGCCGGATCGCCGTGCCGCCCATGACGCAGAACCAGATCACGGTGGCGCCGGAGGGCACGAGCAGCACCCCGAAGAGGAACTCGCGCACGGTACGGCCCCGGGAGATCCGGGCGATGAAGGTGCCCACGAACGGGGCCCAGGACAGCCACCACGCCCAGTAGAAGATCGTCCAGGCCCCGAGCCACGCGCGGTCCGAGAACGCGCCCGTCCGGCTGGCCATCGGCAGCAGCTGGTGCAGATAGCCGCCCACCGAGGCGGGGATCGTGTCCAGGACGTACACCGTCGGGCCGAGCAGGAAGACGAACAGCATCAGCGCGGCGGCGAGCACGATGTTCAGCGTCGAGAGCCACTTCACGCCCTTGTGCAGGCCCGAGAACGCCGACAGGACGAACGCCGCGGAGAGCGACACGATGATGATCAGCTCGGTGGCGGTGGAGTCCTTCACGCCCATGGTGAGGTTCAGGCCCTCCGCCACCTGGAGCGCGCCGAGGCCCAGGCTGGTCGCGGTGCCGAAGACCGTCGCGAACACCGCGAGCAGGTCGATCGCCTTGCCCGGCCAGGACCGCGCCCGGCGCTCGCCCATCAGCGGCACGAACGCGGCGCTCAGCGTGTTGCCGCGGCCCTTGCGGAAGCCCGCGTAGGCGAGGGCGAGGCCCGCCATGCCGTAGATGGCCCACGGCGTGAGGGTCCAGTGGAAGAACGAGTACTCCATCGCCGTCCGGGCGGCGGCGCCGGTCCCCGGCTCGACGCCGGTCGCGGGCGGCGGGCTCAGATAGTGCTGGAGCGGTTCGCCCACCCCGTAGAACATCAGGCCGATGCCCATGCCCGCGCTGAACATCATCGCGATCCACGCCAGGTTGGTGAACTCCGGCTCGGAGTCGTCCGCGCCGAGCCGGATCCGGCCGAAGCGGCTCAGCGCGATCACCACGCACAGCACGAGGAAGACGTCCGCCGCGGTCACGAACAGCCAGGCGAAGTTGCCGAGGACCCAGCGGAGGGCCGTGGAGGAGGCCTCGTCGAAGGAGTCCTTGCCGAGCGCCGCCCAGCCGACCACCGCGACGACGGCAGCCATCCCGACGCCGATGACCTTCCGGTCGGGTCCGGGGTCCGGCCTGGGGCTCGTTCCGGTGCTCTGATCGATCGGTTCCGTGCTCATGTGGCCCCACTATGGTGCGGAATATCGCCTTATCAGGGGGTGGCACGCCGTCTTCCGGTACGGATAGGGTCGGCCTCGGCGCGACTGCCTGTTCGAAAGCAAGGGATGCAAGGTGACGGACGGAGCAGTAACTGAGGTCGCACGCGTGCTCGTCGCGGCCGACAAGTTCAAGGGTTCGCTCACGGCCGTACAGGTCGCGGAGCGGGTCACAGCTGGACTGCGACGGGTCGTCCCGGAGCTCGAAGTGGAGACGCTGCCCGTCGCGGACGGCGGCGACGGCACCGTGGCGGCGGCGGTCGCGGCCGGTTTCGAGCGGCGCGAGGTCACCGTGACCGGGCCGGTCGGCGAGCCCGTCACGGCCGCTTTCGCGCTGCGCGGGACCACCGCGGTCGTGGAGATGGCGGAGGCCTCCGGGCTCCAGCTGCTCCCGGCCGGCGTCTTCGCCCCGCTCACCGCCACCACGTACGGCTCCGGAGAGCTGCTGCGTGCCGCCCTCGACGCGGGCGCCACCTCGATCGTCTTCGGTGTCGGCGGCAGCGCCACGACCGACGGCGGCGCGGGCATGCTCGCCGCGCTCGGCGCCCGCTTCCTCGACGCCGACGGCGAGCCGGTCGGCCCCGGGGGCGGAGCCCTCGCCGGGCTCGCCTCCGCAGACCTGTCGGACGTCGACCCGCGCTTCGCCGACGTCGACCTCGTCCTCGCCAGCGACGTGGACAACCCGCTGACCGGCCCGAAGGGCTGCGCCGCCGTGTACGGCCCGCAGAAGGGCGCCACCCCGGAGGACGTCGAGACCCTCGACGCGGCCCTCGCGCACTACGCGCGCATCCTGGAGAAGGCGATCGGCCCCAGGGCCGCCGAGCTCGCCGCCTCCCCGGGCGCGGGCGGTGCGGGCGGCATCGGCTACGGCGCGCTGCTGATCGGCGCGAGCTTCCGCCCCGGGATCGAGCTGATGCTGGACGTCCTGGGCTTCGCCCCGGCCCTGGAGCGCGCCACCCTGGTCATCACCGGCGAGGGCTCCCTCGACGAGCAGACCCTGCACGGCAAGGCCCCGGCGGGCGTCGCCGCGGCGGCCCGCGCGGCCGGCAAGGACGTCGTCGCGGTCTGCGGCCGCCTCGCGCTCGCCCCCGAGGCCCTGGGCGCCGCCGGCATCCGCCGCGCCTACCCGCTCTCCGCCCTGGAGCCCGACCCCGCGAAGTCCATCCCGAACGCGGGCCCGCTCCTGGAGCAGGTCGCTTCGGACATCGCCCGGGACTTCCTGGCGTAGCCGCGGCAGCGGCACCGGGCGAGGACCGTCCGCCGCCCGGCGGACGGCCCGCCCCGCCGCCTCTCATGTCATGTGACCCACGTCACACCTCCTTCCTGTCAGGAATCGCCTCGCTGTCCCGCTCAACCTCCGGGAAGCAAGCGAAACGACAGGAGAAGACGCATGAAGCACCGCATCGTCGTCCTGGGCGCCGGCTACGCCGGGGCCTACGCGGCAGGGAACCTGGGCCGCCGGCTGTCCCCGGCGGACGCCGAGATCACCGTGGTCAACGCCGAACCGGACTTCGTGCAGCGCCTGCGGCTGCACCAGTTCGTGGCCGGCCAGGAGATCGACGCTCCGAAGCTCGCCGACGTCTTCGCGGGAACGGGGGTACGGCTGCGCGTGGGCCGGGTCACCACCGTCGACCCCGCACGCCGGGTGGTCGCCGTGGCCGGCGCCGACGGAGAAGAGGGCGAGCTCGGCTACGACACGCTCGTCTACACCCTCGGCAGCCGCGTCGCCGACCACGGCGTCCCCGGCGTCGCCGAGCACGCCTTCGACGTCACCGGCCGGCCCTCGGCGCTGCGCCTGCGGCAGCGCCTGGACGAGCTGGAGCACCAGGCCGGGCGGGGCGAGGACCGGAGCGTGCTGGTCGTCGGCGACGGGCTGACCGGCATCGAGACCGCCACCGAGGTCGCCGAGTCCCGGCCCGGCCTGTCGGTGACGCTCGTCGCCCGCGGCGAGCTGGGCGCCCGGCTCTCCGCCGGAGCCCGCGGCCACCTGCGCCGGGCCTGCGACCGACTGGGCATCACCGTCGTCGAGCACACCGTCGTCGAAGCCGTCGAGCCGACCCGGGTGCGCTGCGCCGACGGGACCTTCCTCGCGTCCGACGCGATCGTGTGGACGGCCGGCTTCGCCGTCGACCCCATCGCCGCGGCCGGCGGCCTCGAAGTCACCGACGACGGCCGGATCGTCGTCGACGGCAGCATGCGGTCGGTCTCGCACCCCGACGTCTACGCCGCCGGCGACGCCGCGTACGCCATCGGCGACAACGGCCTGCCGCTGCCGATGTCCTGCGCCTCGGCCGGCTACACCGGCATGCGGGCGACCGACGCGATCCTCCGGCACCTGACCGGCCGCAAGACCGGTCACACCAGCCTGACCTACCACGGCAACCACATCAGCCTCGGACGGCGGGACGGGATCCTGCAGATGGTCGACGGGGAGGGGATCGCGAAGCCGACGTTCCTCGGCGGCCGGAAGGCCGCCCGGATCAAGGCGGGCATCCTCAGGATGTCGCTGTGGACCACCTCGCACCCCACCTTCGGCATCCCCAAGCGCCAACACCGCCTCGCCGCGCCCGTGTTGACCCCTGCCGAGCAGGCGGCCGCGTAGCCACCCACTAAGGTGATCATCGTGGACAGCACCACCGCCGATCGCTTCGACACCAGCCGGTTCGAGGCCAGCCGGAACCGGCTGGCCTCGCTGGCGTACCGTCTCCTCGGCTCCGCCGTCGACGCGGAAGACGTCGTGCAGGACGCGTTCCTGCACTGGCAGGCCGCCGACCGGCAGCGGATCAAGGTGCCCGAGGCATGGCTGACCAAGGTCGTCACCAACCTGTGCCTCGACCGGCTCCGCTCGGCCCAGGCCCGCCGCGAACGCAGCGCCGGCGCCTGGCTGCCCGAACCGCTCCTCGACGGCGACCCGATGCTCGGCCCCGCCGACACGTTCGAGCAGCGCGAATCGGTCTCCCTGGCCGTGCTGACGCTGATGGAGCGCCTGTCGCCCTTCGAGCGGGCCGTGTACGTCCTGCGCGAGGCGTTCTCGTACAGCCACGCCGAGATCGCCGGCATCCTCGACGTCAGCGAGGCCGCGAGCCAGCAGCACCTCCACCGGGCCCGGCGGCACGTCGCCGGCGCGCGCCGCCGCGGCGGCGACGGCCAGGTCGATCCGGCCTCCGCCCGCCGGATCGTCGAGGAGTTCCTCGCCGCGGCCACCTCGGGCCGCACCGAACGGCTCGTGGCGCTCCTCACCGACGACGTGACCGCGGTCTCCGACGGCGCGGGCCTGACCGCGAAGCTGGTGCGGTTCGAGACCCCGGAGCGCGTCGCCGCCGTCGCACGGGCCGGTTTCACCCCCACGCAAGCGAAGCGGCGCCTCGCCGGCGGCACGCCGACCGTCCACTTCGCACTGGTCAACGGCGCCGCCGCCGTGCTCTTCGTGCTCGACGACCAGGTCATCGGCGCCGTCACCTTCGACATCGCCGACGGCAGGATCGCGACCGTACGGGGCATCGCCGCGCCGGCCCGGCTCACCCGCCTCGCCGAGGCCTGGCGGCACCACGAACCGGACGCGCCGCCGCTCGTCGCCCAGTGGTGACCCACGACCCGACCGGCGCGCGGCGACACACCCGCGTAACACGCCGGTGCGAGCCTCGGACGCATGAACGACGTACGCAGTGAAGAGAAGCGGCTCGGCGAGGAGCGCGCGGGGGAGAAGCCGCTCGGGGAGACGCGGGACGGCGGCGGGGCGGAGATCCGGCGTCTGACGCCCCAGGAGGTCCGTGAGCGGGCCTCCGACGGCCTGGGCGCGCTCCTGGTGGACGCGGTGGCCGGCGGAGCCTCCATCGGCTTCCTGGCGCCCCTGGACCCGGCCGAGGCCGCCGCCTGGTGGAACGAGGTGGCCGACGCGCGCGAGATCTGGGCGGCGTACGGACCCGACGGCGGGGTCCTCGGCGTCGTGACCCTCGTGCGCGACGCCAAGGCGAACGGACGGCACCGCGGCGAGATCGCCCGGCTCGTGGTGCACCGCGACGCCCGCGGCCGGGGCCTCGGCGCCCGGCTGCTCGCCACCGCCGAGGCGCACGCCGCCGCGACCGGCCTCAGCCTCCTCGTACTGGACACCGAGACCGACAGCCCCGCGGAGCGGCTCTACCGAGCCGCCGGCTGGACCCCGGCGGGCGTCATCCCCGACTTCGCCGCCGACCCGGGCGGCACCCTCCGCCCCACGACCCTCTACTACAAGCGCCTGGGCCGCTGACCCACGGGAGGGCACACGAAAGGGCCCCGGACGCGGTTCCGCGTCCGGGGCCTTCCCAGAGGTCGTGCTACGGCAGCTGCGCCGCCTGCGCCTGCCGCGCCTCCCGGCTCTCACGCCGGTTGTCGCGGAAGGTGTTCACTCGCCGGGCCGTCGCGAAGAGGGGGATCACGGCGCCCAGCACCACCTGCAGCGCGCAGCCGGTCTGGAGCAGGAGCTGTCCGCCCGGGGCGTCGAACGCCCAGGCCGCCAGCATGCCCATCGCTCCGACGATCCAGCTGAGCATCGCCACCGCGAGGACACCCCGCGGCTTCGGGTACTCCACCCGGCTCACCATCAGCCACGCCGTGCCGATGATCGCGAGCAGGGTCGGGATGAACGGCAGCTCGAGCAGGATGATCGAGACGACCGTCAGCGCGCCGAAGGGGCTCGGCATGCCCTGGAACATGCCGTCCTTCATCGTCACGCACGAGAACCGCGCGAGCCTCAGCACCACCGCGAGCAGCACCACGATCGCGGCCACCGCCGAGACCTTCTGGTGCGCGTCGTCCGCGACCATGCCGTACACCAGCACGAAGTACGCCGGCGCCAGACCGAAGCTGATCAGGTCCGACAGGTTGTCGAGCTCGGCACCCATCGGGGAGCTGCGCAGCTTGCGCGCGACGATCCCGTCGAACAGGTCGAAGATCGCCGCTCCCAGCATCAGGATCACGGCGGTCGCGGCCGAGTGCCGCGCCATGCCGGTCTCCACGCCGCTGCCCGTGAGGTGCGGGATGAGGATGCCGGTGGTGGTGAAGTACACCGCCATGAAGCCGCACGTGGCGTTACCGAGCGTGAGGGCGTCCGCTATGGACAGCCTCATCGACAGCGGCATCTCCTCGGCCTCGTCGACGCCGTCCGCCTCCGCCTCGGCGACCCAGTCGGCCGCCCGTGTGTCGGGATCAATCACGGTCAATGCGAGTCACCCCCGCGGTCGTGGGCTGACCGACCTCGACCGCGACCTCGACACCCTCCGGCAGGTAGATGTCGACGCGCGAACCGAAGCGGATCAGTCCGATCCGGTCACCCTGCTCGACCTTCGTCCCCTGCGGGATGTACGGCACGATCCGCCGGGCCACGGCGCCCGCGATCTGGACCATCTCGATGTCACCGAGCTCGGTGTCGAAGTGCCAGACAACGCGCTCGTTGTTCTCGCTCTCCTTGTTGAACGCCGGCACGAAGCCGCCGGGGACGTGCTCCACGGACGTCACCGTGCCGGCCAGCGGCGCGCGGTTGACGTGGACGTTCAGCGGGCTCATGAAGATGGCGACGCGGGTGCGTCCGTCCTTCCACGGCATGATGCTCTGCACCACGCCGTCGGCGGGCGAGATGACCCGACCCTGAGCGATCTCGCGCTCGGGGTCGCGGAAGAACCACAGCATGCCGGCCGCGAGAGCGGTGGCCGGCACGGCGATGGCCTTGGCGGCGGTCGACTTGCGCGCGCGCGCGAGGCTCAGCGCCGCGGTGGCGACGGTCGGCAGAAGCCACGGCGATGCTCCGCGTGCGATGCGTGCGCCCTTGAGGCTGTCGCGGTGTGCAGAGGTTTGGCTGTGGGGCATGGATGACCTTCGTAGCGGATGATGCCGCACTGGCAACGGGGGACGGCGGCTTTCCGGCGATGCTATCGGTTGCGGGCCGCAACTGGGCAAGCCAGAAGCCGAGTCGGAGGCCGGAAGCCGAACACAGGGTGTGATCTTCTTCGCGGCCATACCGACCCAAATGCGACAATCAACCCTGGAAGCGGTACTCCTCGAGCAGCCGACGACCAATGATCATTTTCTGGATCTCGGCGGTACCTTCGCCGATGAGCAGCATCGGTGCCTCACGGTAGAGGCGCTCGATCTCGTACTCCTTCGAGAACCCGTAGCCGCCGTGGATACGGAAGGCGTCCTCGACGACCTCCTTGCAGTACTCGGAGGCGAGGTACTTCGCCATCCCTGCTTCGAGGTCGTTTCGTTCCCCGGAGTCCTTTTTGCGCGCTGCGTTCACCATCATGGCATGAGCGGCCTCGACCTTGGTAGCCATCTCGGCCAGCTTGAACTGAATCGCCTGGTGCTGGGCGATCGGCTTTCCGAAAGTGTGACGCTGCTGGGCATACTGGACGCCCAGCTCGAAGGCACGCTGTGCGACGCCGCAACCACGGGCCGCCACGTTCACGCGACCGACCTCGACGCCGTCCATCATTTGGTAAAACCCTCGGCCGGTGACCCCGCCGAGGACACGATTGGCCGGAATGCGCAGTCCGTCCATGATGAGTTCGGTCGTGTCGACGCCCTTGTAACCCATCTTCTCGATCTTGCCCGGGATGGTGAGGCCGGGGCGGACCTCTCCGAAGCCGGGCTCCTTCTCGACGAGGAAGGTCGTCATCGACTTGTGCGGGGCGGTGCCCTCGGGGTGTCCTTCGTCACTTCGGACGAGAACGGCCACCAGCGTTGACGTGCCACCGTTCGTCAGCCACATCTTCTGGCCGTTCAGGACGTACTCGTCGCCGTCCTTCACCGCCTTCGACGTGATCGCCGACACGTCCGAGCCGAGACCCGGCTCCGACATCGAGAACGCGCCGCGCACCTCGCCGGCCGCCATCCGCGGAAGGAAGTACTCCTTCTGCTCTTGGGTGCCGTGCTGCTTCAGCATGTACGCCACGATGAAGTGGGTGTTGATGATGCCGGACACCGACATCCAGCCGCGCGCGATCTCCTCCACGCACAGCGCGTAGGTGAGCAGCGACTCACCCAGGCCCCCGTACTCCTCGGGGATCATCAGGCCGAAGACGCCGAGCTCCTTGAGCCCGTCCACGATCTGCTGCGGGTACTCGTCACGGTGCTCGAGCTCCGTGGCGACCGGGATGATCTCCTTGTCCACGAAGTCCCGGACCGTGGAGAGGATCTCCTGCTGGACGTCGGTCAGACCGTGGGTCTGGGCGAGTCGCGCCATGACTACTTCCCCTGTTCCTTCAGCTCGGGGCGGCCGGGCTGCTCGCCGCCGCGCGCGTCGATGTACTCGGCGGTCGGGACCATGACCTTCCGGCGGAAGACGCACACCAGGGTGCCGTCCTGCTTGTAGCCCTTGGTCTCGACGTAGACGATGCCGCGGTCGCTCTTCGACTTCGACGGCGTCTTGTCGAGGACGGTGGTCTCGCCGTAGATGGTGTCGCCGTGGAAGGTCGGCGCCACGTGCCGCAGCGACTCGATCTCCAGGTTGGCGATGGCCTTGCCGGAGACGTCCGGCACGGACATGCCGAGCAGCAGCGAGTAGATGTAGTTGCCGACGACGACGTTCTTCTTGAAGTCCGTCGTGTTCTCCGCGTAATTCACGTCCATGTGCAGCGGATGGTGGTTCATCGTCAGCAGACAGAAGAGATGGTCGTCGTACTCGGTGACCGTCTTTCCAGGCCAGTGCTTGTAGACGGCGCCGATCTCGAACTCTTCGTAGGTGCGGCCGAACTGCATCGGGATCAGGCCTCCGGGATCTCGAACTTGCTGGTGCGCTGCATGCCGGCGGCACGGCCCTTGCCCGAGATGACCAGGGCCATCTTGCGGGAGGCCTCGTCGATCATCTCGTCGCCGAGCATCGCGGAGCCCTTCTTCCCGCCAGCCTCGGACGTGTAGTAGTCGTACGCGTCGAGGATCAGCTCGGCGTGGTCGAAGTCCTCCTGCGAGGGCGAGAAGATCTCGTTCGCCGCGGCGACCTGGTCCGGGTGCAGCACCCACTTGCCGTCGAAGCCCAGGGCGGCGGCGCGCTGCGCGACCGCGCGGTAGCCCTCCTGGTTGCGGATCTGCAGGTAGGGGCCGTCGATCGCCTGGAGGTTGTTGGCGCGGGCGGCCATCAGGATGCTCATCAGGATGTGGTGGTACGCGTCCGCCGGGTAGCCGGGCGGCTGCTCGCCGACGACCAGGGACTTCATGTTGATGGAGGCCATGAAGTCGGCCGGGCCGAAGATGATCGTCTCCACGCGCTGCGAGGCCTGGGCGATCGCGTTGACGTTGGTCAGGCCCTGGGCGTTCTCGATCTGCGCCTCGATGCCGATCTTGCCGACCTCGAAGCCCATGGTCTTCTCGATCTGGGTGAGCAGCAGGTCGAGCGCGACGATCTGCTCGGCGCTCTGCACCTTCGGCAGCATGATGCAGTCGAGGTTCTGGCCGGCGCCCTCGACGACCGTGACGACGTCGCGGTACGTCCAGTGGGTCGTCCAGTCGTTGACGCGGACCACGCGGGTCTTGCCGGTCCAGTCACCCTCGTTGAGGAACTTCACGATGGTGTGCCGGGCCTCCGGCTTGGCCAGCGGCGCGCAGGCGTCCTCGAGGTCCAGGAAGACCTGGTCGGCGGCGAGGCCCTGGGCCTTCTCCAGGAACCGCGGGTTGGAGCCGGGCACCGCGAGGCACGAACGACGCGGGCGCAGGCGGTTCACGGGGCTGGTCATGCGGGGACCTCCGTACTTTCGAGCGGGCTGAGCTGGTTGGCTTTGCGGATCTCGTCGACGATACGGCCGATGATCCCGGTGATGCCGAAGTCCTTCGGGGTGAAGACGGCGGCCACGCCCGCCGCCCTGAGCTCCTCGGCGTCGGCGTTCGGGATGATCCCACCGACGACGACCGGGATGTCGGCCGCCCCGGCGGCCTTCAGACGTTCGAGGACGTCCGGCACGAGCTGGGCGTGCGAGCCGGAGAGGATCGACAGGCCGACGGCGTGCACGTCCTCCTCCAGGGCCGCGTCCACGATCTGCTCCGGCGTCAGCCGGATGCCCTGGTAGACCACCTCGAACCCGGCGTCGCGGGCCCGCACGGCGATCTGCTCGGCGCCGTTGGAGTGGCCGTCGAGGCCCGGCTTGCCGACCAGGAAGCGCAGCTTGCCGACGCCCATGTCCTGGGCGGTGCGGTCCACCTTGCGGCGCACCTCGGCCAGCGGGGAGCCCGCCTCGGCCGGGACGGCCACCGGGGCGGAGGAGACGCCGGTCGGGGCCCGGAACTCGCCGAAGACCTCGCGCAGCGCCCCGGCCCACTCGCCGGTGGTGACGCCGGCGCGGGCGCACTCCAGGGTGGCCTCCATGAGGTTGTCGGTCCCCTTGGCGGCCTCCTTCAGCCGCTCCAGGGCCTTGCAGGGCCGCGGGTGGTTGAAGGGCGGCTGGTAGCGGGTGTCGCGCCAGGTCCGCAGGGCGGACACGACGCGGGCCTCGACGGCCGGGTCGACCGTCTGGATCGCGGTGTCCAGGTCGGCGGTGAGCGGGTTGGGCTCGGTCGTCTCGAAGATGTTGACGCCGACGATCTTCTCCTCGCCCGACTCGATGCGGGCGCGGCGCTCGGCGTGCGAGGAGACCAGCTGCGCCTTCAGGTAGCCGGACTCGACGGCGGCCATGGCGCCGCCCATCTCCTGGATCCGCTCGATCTCCGCCAGGCACTCGGTGACCAGGGCGTCCACCTTGGCCTCGATGACGTGCGAGCCGGCGAAGATGTCCTCGTACTCCAGGAGGTCGGACTCGTGCGCGAGCACCTGCTGGATGCGCAGCGACCACTGCTGGTCCCAGGGGCGCGGCAGTCCGAGCGCCTCGTTCCAGGCCGGCAGCTGGACGGCACGCGCGCGTGCGTCCTTCGACAGCGTCACGGCCAGCATCTCCAGGACGATCCGCTGGACGTTGTTCTCCGGCTGGGCCTCGGTCAGACCGAGCGAGTTGACCTGGACGCCGTAACGGAAGCGGCGCTGCTTGGCGTCCTCGATGCCGTAGCGCTCGCGGGTGATCGTGTCCCAGATGCGGCCGAAGGCGCGCATCTTGCACATCTCCTCGATGAAGCGGACGCCCGCGTTCACGAAGAACGAGATGCGGGCGACGACCTCGCCGAACCGCTCCTCGGGCACCTGGCCCGAGTCGCGGACGGCGTCGAGGACGGCGATCGCGGTGGACATCGCGTACGCGATCTCCTGGACCGGGGTGGCCCCCGCCTCCTGCAGGTGGTAGCTGCAGATGTTGATCGGGTTCCACTTCGGGATGTGGTTGACCGTGTACGCGATCATGTCCGTCGTGAGGCGGAGCGAGGGACCGGGCGGGAAGACGTGCGTCCCGCGCGACAGGTACTCCTTCACGATGTCGTTCTGGGTGGTGCCCTGGAGCCGGGTGATGTCGGCACCCTGCTCCTCGGCGACCACCTGGTAGAGCGCCAGCAGCCACATGGCGGTGGCGTTGATGGTCATCGAGGTGTTCATCTGCTCCAGGGGGATGTCCTGGAACAGCCGCCGCATGTCACCGACGTGCGAGACGGGCACCCCGACGCGGCCGACCTCGCCGCGGGCGAGGATGTGGTCCGGGTCGTAGCCGGTCTGCGTGGGCAGGTCGAACGCGACCGAGAGGCCGGTCTGGCCCTTGGCGAGGTTCCGCCGATAGAGCTCGTTCGACGCCTCGGCGGTCGAGTGGCCGGCGTAGGTCCGCATGAGCCACGGCCGATCCTTCTGACGCTCTGTCATCTATGGTCCCTGGGTCAGAGGTTGAGGTGTCAGATGTTGCGGAAGCGGTTGATGGCGTCGATGTGCTTCTCGCGCATCTCCGGGTTGCGGACGCCGAGGCCCTCCTCCGGGGCGAGGGCGAGCACGCCGACCTTGCCCTGGTGCAGGTTGCGGTGGACGTCGTAGGCGGCCTGGCCGGTCTCCTCCAGGGAGTAGACCTTCGACAGGGTGGGGTGGATCTTGCCCTTGGCGATGAGGCGGTTGGCCTCCCACGCCTCGCGGTAGTTGGCGAAGTGCGAGCCGATGATGCGCTTCAGCGACATCCACAGGTAGCGGTTGTCGTACTGGTGCATGTAGCCCGAGGTGGAGGCGCAGGTGGTGATGGTGCCGCCCTTGCGCGTGACGTAGACGCTCGCGCCGAAGGTCTCGCGGCCGGGGTGCTCGAAGACGATGTCGATGTCCTCGCCGCCGGTCAGCTCGCGGATCTTGGAGCCGAAGCGCTTCCACTCGCGCGGGTCCTGGGTCTGCTCGTCCTTCCAGAACTTGTAGCCCTCGGCGTTGCGGTCGATGACCGCCTCGGCGCCCATGGACCGGCAGATGTCGGCCTTCTCGGGGGAGGAGACGACACAGATCGGGTTGGCGCCGCCGGCCAGTGCGAACTGCGTGGCGTACGAGCCGAGGCCGCCGCTCGCGCCCCAGATCAGGACGTTGTCGCCCTGCTTCATGCCGGCGCCGTTGCGGGAGACCAGCTGGCGGTACGCGGTGGAGTTCACCAGGCCCGGGGCCGCGGCCTCCTCCCAGCTCAGGTGCTCGGGCTTCGGCATCAGCTGGTTGGACTTGACCAGGGCGACCTCGGCGAGGCCGCCGAAGTTGGTCTCGAAGCCCCAGATGCGCTGCTCGGGGTCGAGCATCGTGTCGTTGTGGCCGTCCGAGGACTCCAGCTCGACCGAGAGGCAGTGCGCGACGACCTCGTCGCCGGGCTGCCAGGCGTTGACGCCCGGGCCGGTGCGCAGGACGACGCCCGCGAGGTCGGAGCCGATGACGTGGTACGGCAGGTCGTGGCGCTTGGTGAGCTCGGAGAGGCGGCCGTAGCGCTCCAGGAAGCCGAACGTCGACACGGGCTCGAAGATCGAGGTCCACACCGAGTTGTAGTTCACGGAGCTGGCCATGACGGCGACCAGGGCCTCGCCCGGGCCCAGTTCGGGCAGCGGGACCTCGTCCAGGTGGAGCGACTTGCGCGGGTCCTTGTCGCGGCTGGCCACTCCGGCGAACATCTCCGCCTCGTCCTTGTGGACGGTCACGGCCCGGTACGACTCGGGGAGCTTGATGTTGGCGAAGTCGGCCGAGGTGGAGTCGGGCGACTGGATCGCGTCCAGGATGTCCTTCACGGGATGCCTCCGGCGGTGCGGCGTCTGAGGGGGACGCGCTGAGGGTTACGTCGGGTTGCTGCTGTGGAGGTGTGCCGTCGGTTCGGCGTGGTGGTGCTGTGGCGGCGCCGTGGTGGGCGCGAGGGTGCCTGTGACGCAGGCGTCCGGGCGCACGAGCAGGATCGCCCGTGGGGACAGCCGGCGCACGAGGTGATCTCTGCGCGCCGGCCGCCCGGACAGCATCAACGTATGGCACGCCGTGTCACCTGACAAGGCACTGCGTGCCAACAATTTCACTCAGATGCAATCTGGTGGTCACGGATGAGCGATGATCGATCGAAAATGCGCCTGAACTGGGCGTATGCGTCTCCGGACATGACGAGGGCCGCCCCCGGAATCGGGGGCGGCCCTCGTCATGGAGCGCGGTGCCGGGCGGTTCAGCCCTTCTTCAGTGCCTCCTGGATGGTCCGCATGACCTCGTCGAGCGGTGCGTCCGTCCGGGCGACGGCGACCACCACGTCGCCCGTCGTGGACGCGGTGGCGGCCGTTACCGGCGCGGCCGCCGAGGCGGCCGAGGCGGCCGAGGCGGCCGGGGCGGCCGGCTCGGCGGTGGCCGGGCTCCCGGGCGTCGCCGGCCGCGCGCCTATGCCCGTGCCGAAGGTCTCCCGGACGATCGCGAAGGCGTGGTCCAGCTGGGCCTCGACGTCGCCCTGGCCGCCCGCGCGCAGCCAGCGACGCAGCACGTGGTTGTGCGCGGTGACCACCGCGGAGGCGGCCACCTCCGCGAGCAGCGGGTCGTCGTTGCCGTCGTGGTGGTCGCGCTCGTCGAAGTGGCCGAGCAGATAGCGGGTGAAGAGGCGTTCGTAGCGGGCCACCGAGGCGATCTCGCGCTCCCGCAGCGTCGGCACCTCACGGGTGAGCCGGTACCGCGCCACGGAGACCGCGGGCGAGCCCGCGTACATCTTCATGACCTCCTTGATGCCCCGGCACACCGTGTCGAGCGGGTGCTCGTGCGGCGGGGCCGCGTTCAGCACCGCCTCGGCCCGCACCAGGGTGTCGTCGTGGTCCGGGAAGATCGCCTCTTCCTTGGAGCGGAAGTGCCGGAAGAAGGTCCGCCGGGCCACCCCGGCCGCGGCCGCGATCTCGTCGACGGTCGTGGCCTCGTAGCCCTTGGAGGCGAACAGCTCCATGGCCGCGGCGGCCAGCTCCCGGCGCATTTTCAGCCGCTGCGCGGCGGCACGGGTCCCCGCCGCGCTCTCCGGGGAGTCGGGCGTGGACGTGGCACGGGGTGTCTTCGCGGCCTTGGACATGTCCCGAACGTACTGCATCGGAGCGGGAGTGTGCCCAGGTGGGGGAGGGGAGCCCGGCCCGGCACCCGCGGTGCCCGGCGGGCTGAGCAGCCCTCCCCATCCCCCGTACGACCCGTCGGCGGCCTCAGCGGCGGGCATATTCGCGGAAGCCACGCCCCGTCTTCCGGCCCAGGCAGCCCGCGGCCACCAGGTGCTCGAGCAGCGGCGCCGGGGCCAGACCCGGGTCGCGGAACTCGCGGTGCAGCACCTTCTCGATGGCGAGCGACACGTCCAGGCCGACCACGTCCAGGAGCTCGAACGGGCCCATCGGGTAGCCGCCGCCCAGCTTCATCGCGGCGTCGATGTCGTCCAGGCTCGCGTAGTGCTCCTGGACCATCTTGATCGCGTTGTTGAGGTACGGGAAGAGCAGCGCGTTGACGATGAAGCCGGCCCGGTCGCCGCAGTCCACGCCGTGCTTCTTGATCTTCGCCGTCACCTCGCGGACGGTCGCGTGGACGTCGTCCGAGGTCAGGACGGTACGGACGATCTCCACCAGCTTCATGGCCGGCGCCGGGTTGAAGAAGTGCATCCCGATGACGTCCTGCGGGCGCGAGGTGGCCCTGGCGCACGCGACGACCGGCAGCGAGGAGGTGGTGGTGGCGAGCACCGCGCCCGGCTTGCAGATCTTGTCCAGGCGGGCGAACAGGTCCTGCTTGATCTCCAGGTCCTCGGCGACCGCCTCGACCGCCAGGTCCACCTGGGCGAAGGCGTCGAGCGAGCCGGCCGGGAGGATCCGCGCCAGCGTCTCGTCGCGGGCCTCGCCGGTCATCCGGCCCTTGTCCACGGAGCGGGCCAGGGACTTGGCGATCCGGGCCTTGGCGGTGTCGGCCTTCTCCTGCGAGCGGGCCGCCAGGACGACCTCGTAACCGGCCTTGGCGAAGACCTCGGCGATGCCGGAGGCCATGGTGCCCGAGCCGGCGACGCCGACCGAGCGGACCTCACGGCCGCCGGCGGTGGCGACCGAGTCCAGCGGGGTGAGCGCGTCGCGCACCACGGTGGCCGAGCCGGGAGCCTCGTAGGTGTAGAAGCCGCGGCCGGACTTGCGGCCGGTCAGGCCCGCCTCGCTGAGCTGCTTGAGGATCGGGGCCGGGGCGTGCAGCCGGTCCCGCGAGGAGGCGTACATCGCCTCCAGGACGGTACGGGCGGTGTCGACGCCGATCAGGTCGAGCAGCGCCAGCGGGCCCATCGGCAGGCCGCAGCCCAGCCGCATGGCCGCGTCGATGTCCTCGCGCGAGGCGTACTTGGCCTCGTACATGGCGGCGGCCTGGTTGAGATAGCCGAAGAGCAGGCCGTCGGCGACGAAACCGGGCCGGTCGCCGACCGCGACGGGCTCCTTGCCGAGATCCTGCGCGAGGCGGGTGACGGCGTCGACGGCCCGGGGGTCGGTCAGCACCGAGGAGACGACCTCGACCAGCTTCATCGCCTGGACCGGCGTGAAGAAGTGGAGTCCGAGGACACGCTCCGGGTGCGCGGAGTCGGCGGCGAGCCGGGTCACCGAGAGCGCGTTGGTGCCGGTGGCGAGGATGGTGCCGGGCCGGACGATGCCGTCCAGGGCCCGGAAGACCTCCTGCTTGGTCTCGTACGACTCGGGAACGACCTCGATCACGAGGTCGGCGTCCGCCGCGGCCTGGAGCTCGGAGTAGGTACGGAACCGGGCGAGGACGTCCTGCCGCTCCTCCTCCGTGATGCGCTCACGGGCCACCGCGCGGGCGGTGGAGGCCTCCAGGGCGGCGACGGCCCTGGCGGCCGCCGTCTCGTCGATGTCGATGCCGATGACCTCGCGGCCGGCCCGGGCCAGGACATCGGCGATGCCCGTGCCCATGGTGCCGAGACCGACGACGGCGATGGTGGAGAGAGGGGTGTCCATCAGGGGACTCCTGGGAGGAAGAGTGACGACTGAAGGCAGCGCGCGGAAAAGGGGAAGGCGCGAGGGCCCGGAGGGCGGAAGAGAGCCCGGAGGGCGTGGGAAATGAAGGAGACGGACCCTGTCCCGGAGTCACGTCGAAAACTGCCGAACCGAACGGACTCCCCAAGCCATCGGCATGGGGGTGCCCCCACGACGGCTGCGTCACCAGGCCGTCATGAGAAGTGCGGGGGGTGGCCCGCTCACCCGAGATTAACTGCCGGGTAACGAGCACGCCAGTCCTGGGAAGTTGGGAAAGTGTGATCTGGATCGCGGATAGCCTCGGATTCATGGAAATCGCCGCGGAACTTCCCGAGGATCCCGAATTCTGCTCGATGATCGATCGTTTGCGTGAAGAGATCGGGAATGCCGAAGGGGCCGTTCCCGCCGCATTCGAAGAACTCGCCGGGCCACTCGGCGCGGAGGAACTCCACCGCGTGCTCACCGCGCCCGGGCAGCCGCTCTGGGCCCGCGAGATCGCCGCCTTCCGGCTCGGCCTGGCGGGTGACCCGCGCGCCTTCGAGGCGCTCGTCCTCCTCCTCAACCACCGCGACCCGGAGCGCTGCGTCTCCGCCGCCCACGCCCTGACCCGCCTCGGCGACCCCCGCACCGCGCGGGCCGCCGAGGCGCTCGCCACCAACGAACTCCGCGTCGCCTACGCCCTGCTGCCGGTCCGCCTCCTCGCCGCCCTGCGGGCTCCGGAGAGCGTCCCGGCCCTCGTCACGGTCCTCCGCCGCAGGCTCGCGCCCGGCGACCCGCACTGGCGGGTCGGCCTGGCCTGCGTCGAGGGCCTCGGCACGCTGGGCGACCCGGCCGCCCGCGAGGTCCTGGAGGCGGCCCTGCCGCACCCGAGGTTCGGGGGAGCGGCACGGGAGGCGCTGGGGCGCCTCGGCGGCAGGCCTTAGACTGTCCGCCGGTCCTCGGGTATCAGCGCGAACGCCTCGATCTCGAGGACGAGTTCCGGCCGCACCAGGGCGGTCACCTGGACCGCCGAGCTCGCCGGGAGGGGAAGCGCGCCGAAAGCGGCGTCGCGCGCCGCGCGGACCGCGGGCAGGTGCGCCATGTCGGTGACGAAATACGTCAGCTTCACGACGTCCCCGAAGTCCGCGCCGGCGGCGGCCAGACAGCGGCCGAGGTTCGCGAACACCTGGCGGGCCTGAGCGGCCGCGTCCCCGGCGCCGACGACCGCGCCCTCCGGGTCGAGGGCGATCTGGCCGGACACGGCCACGAACCGGCCGGTGCCCCACACGACGTGGCTGTACTGCGGGCTGGGGGCGAGGCCGTCGGGGGCGGGGACATGGGTCAGGTGCGTGCTCATGGCCCACATCCTCACCCACGCCACTGACAACCCCGCCCCCGCCTGCCGCCGGCCTGGCGACGACTCCGGGGGAGTCTCAGCGCACGTGCCCGAGCATCCCGTGCAGGGTGGCGCCGGCGTCCGCGGCGGTGCCACGGGCCGCCTTGGCCGTGGCCTTGGCGGGCTCCGGCTCCGGCAGGGTCTCGCAGACCGCGTCCGCCTCCGAGCCCTCCGTGCCGCGCGGCACCTTTCCGGTGGAGAGGTAGGCGGCGAGGTGCTCGTCCATGCAGTCGTTCCCGGCGAGCGTCACGCCGTGGTTGCCGCCCCCCTCCTCGACGACCAGGCTGGAGCCGCGGACCATCCGGTGCAGTGCGACCCCGCCCTCGTACGGAGTGGCCGCGTCGTCGGTGGCCTGGAGGACGAGCACCGGCGGCAGCCGGTCGTTCGTGACGTCCGGCGGGGTCAGCGACTCGACCGGCCAGAACGCGCACGGCGCGTTGTACCAGGCGTTGTTCCAGGTGGAGAACGGTGCCTTGGCGTGGGTGTCCCAGTTGTCCTTGCGCCAGACGTTCCAGTCCCGCGGCCAGGCCGCGTCGCGGCACTGGACGCTCGCGTACACCGAGTAGCCGTTCTCGGCGGCGGTGTCCGCGGCGGCGAAGTCCTCGTAGGCCTTCACCAGCGGAGCGCCGTCCCGCTCGTTGACGTACGCCGAGAACGCGGCGGCGAGCTTCGGCCAGTAACCGTTGTAGTAGCCGCCCGGCAGGAACGTGTCCTCCAGCTCGCCGGGGCCGACCTTGCCGCTCGCGGGCCTGGTGCGCAGTTCCTCCCGCATCCCGTACCAGGCGGCCTCGACGGCGGCCGGGTCGGTCCCGAGCCGGTAGGCGTCGTCGTTGCGGGCCACCCAGGCGGCGAAGTCCTTGTGCCGGGTGTCGAAGGCGTAGTCCTGGGCGAGGTTGTCCTCGTACCAGACGCCGTGCGGGTTGACGACGGAGTCCAGGGCCATGCGCCGCACCCGCTCCGGGTGGAGCCGCGCGTACACGGCGCCGAGGTACGTGCCGTAGGAGTAGCCGAGGTAGTTGAGCCTCGGCGCGCCGAGCGCCGCGCGGATCGCGTCCATGTCGCGGGCGGTGGAGACGGTGTCGATGTACGGCAGGACGTCGGCGTACTTCTCGCCGCAGGCCCTGGCGAAGGCCTGGGCGCGCTCGACGCCCGCCCGCTCGCCGTCGGCGCTGCCGGGCACGGAGTCGGGCCGCACCGGGTCGAAGTGGCCGGGGAGGCAGTTCAGGGCGGGTTCGCTCTTGCCGACGCCGCGCGGGTCGAAGCCGATGACGTCGTACTGCGCGGCCACCTTCGCGGGCAGCGCGGCGGCGACGTAACCCGCCATGCCGCGCCCGCTGCCGCCGGGGCCGCCGGGGTTGACCAGGAGCGGGCCCTGGAAGGTCCGCGCGGTGTGCGCGACGCGGGTCAGGGCGAGCGTGATGCTCCGCCCGGCCGGGTCGTCGTGGTTCAGCGGCACCTTCAGGGTGGCGCACTGGAGCTTCGGATAGGCCTTGGTCGGACAGTCCGTCCAGGCGAGCGGGGTGACGGGGCGGGCGGCCGGCCCGGTTCCGGTCGCGGCGGTGGCCGTGGCGGTGGCGGGCAGGACGGTGACCGTCCCGGCGACCAGCGCCCCAGCGGCGATCAGCATTCCTGCGCGGGGTCTCATACGGCGTCCGTGCCCCGTGCGCGGAGCATCAGGACCGTTTCCGGCGAGAGTTGACCCGTTCGGCGGACGTGACGCGCCGTCAAGGGAGTGGCGCTCACAGGAGGGTGAGCTGCTCCGGCCCGGAGGGTTCCGGCACGCGCGCGTGGTGGTCGGGCAGGGGCGTCCCGCGGTGCGACCGCGAGGCCTCCCGCCTGCCGGGCCCTATGCCGAACTCGTCGGCGAACTCGTGCACCTGACGGGTGATCCGGCGCTGGTACCAGGTCGGCGCGTAGGCCCCACCCGCGTACATGCGCTCGTAGCGGCCGACCAGGCCGGGATGGTGGCGGCCCAGCCAGGTCATGAACCACTCACGGGCGCCGGGCCGCAGATGGAGCACGAGCGGGGTGACGGAGGTGGCGCCGGCCTCGGCGATGGCGCGCACGGTGGCGCGCAGCTGCTCGGGCCGGTCGCCGAGGAAGGGGATCACCGGGGCCATCAGGACCCCGCAGCCGATGCCGTGCCCGGCGAGGGTGCGCACGACGTCCAGGCGGCGCTCGGGGGCCGGGGTGCCGGGCTCGACCGTCCGCCACAGCTCGTGGTCGGTGAAGCCGACGGAGACGGAGACGCCGACCTCGGTGACGTCGGCGGCCTGCCGGATCAGCTCCAGGTCGCGCAGGATCAGCGTCCCCTTGGTGAGGATCGAGAACGGGTTGGCGTGGTCGCGCAGCGCCTCCAGGATGCCCGGCATGAGCCGGTAGCGCCCCTCGGCCCGCTGGTAGCAGTCGACGTTGGTGCCCATCGCGATGTGCGCGCCCTGCCAGCGCCGGGAGGCGAGCTGGGTGCGCAGCAGCTCGGGCGCGTTCACCTTGACGACGATCTGCGAGTCGAAGCCGATCCCCGTGTCGAGGTCCAGATAGCTGTGCGTCTTGCGGGCGAAGCAGTACACGCACGCGTGCGTGCAGCCGCGGTACGGGTTGACCGTCCACTCGAACGGCATGCGGGAGGCGCCGGGCACGCGGTTGACGATGGACCGGGCCCGCACCTCGTGGAACGTGATGCCGCGGAACTCGGGCGTGTCGAACGTACGGGTGGTGACCGCGTCCGTGCCGAACAGCGCGATGTCGGCGGGAGCGGCGGGGGCCGCGGGAGTGTCGGCCAGATGGTCCCAGCGCATGGACGCCTCCTCGGTGACGGGTGGTCCCAGATTAGAACACATGTTCCCTTGATCGCCGCAACCCGGATTTCGCGCCCCGGCCCCCAGGTGATTGGCTTGGGGCACATCCCCGAGATACCAAGCTGGAGGAAGTGCAATGGCGCAGGTCGAGGCCACGACGGAGCGGATCATCGCCGCCGACGCGGAGACGGTGTTCGACACCCTCGCCGACTACTCCGGGACGCGCGCGAAGCTGCTCCCCGAGCACTTCAGCGAGTACGAGGTGCGCGAGGGCGGCGACGGCGAGGGCACCCTCGTCCACTGGAAGCTCCAGGCCACCAGCAAGCGCGTCCGCGACTGCCTCCTGGAGGTCACCGAGCCCACCGACGGGCAGCTGGTCGAGAAGGACCGCAACTCCTCCATGGTCACCACCTGGACCGTCACGCCGGCCGGCGAGGGCAGGTCCAAGGCCGTCGTCAGCACCGTCTGGAACGGCGCCGGCGGCATCGGCGGCTTCTTCGAGAGGACCTTCGCCCCCAAGGGCCTCGGCCGCATCTACGACGCGGTGCTCGACAAGCTCGCCGCCGAGGTCGAGAAGTAGCCCGGGGAGACCCTCCCGCGAAGGCAGCCCGGGGAAAACCCTCCCGGGAAGTAGCCTCGGGAAACCGGAACCGGGAAGTAACGCCCGGATCCCTCACCGATTCGAGTGGTTTCCGCGCGACCTCCGCAAGAGTGCCCGGCGCACCCGGGGGTCGCGCGCCACCCGGCAAATGCCCTGATGAGCGCCCCAAGTGCGCCGCCCCCTAGGCCCGTTCGGCACCGGACGGCCCACCCTCCTCCCGTACCGCCCGACTTGCTCCCCCTTCGCGCCCAATGCGAAGAATGACGCGCGCAGACGCCGCGACGAGGGGAGCAGCACATGGGTGCGATCACGCTGGCCGAGCACACCGAGGGCGCGGCGGCCGCCGAGGGCACCGCTCCGCTCCTCGCCGGCGACCCGCCCGGCCACTCGACGCCACCTCCCAAGGAGCCCCCGGCCGCCCTCGACCCGCGCCGCGTCCGCCTCGTCTTCTGCGGCCTCATGCTCGCCCTGCTGCTCGCCGCGCTCGAGCAGATGATCGTCGCCACCGCCCTGCCGAAGATCGTCGGCGAACTCCAGGGCCTCGACCGGATGTCCTGGGCGATCACCGCCTACCTGCTCACCGCCACCATCGGCCTGCCCGTCTACGGCAAGCTCGGCGACCTCCTCGGCCGCAAGGGCGTCTTCCTCTTCGCGATCGTCGTCTTCGTCATCGGCTCCGGCCTCGCCGGCTGGTCGCGCACCATGGACCAGCTCATCGCCTTCCGCGCCCTCCAGGGCGTCGGCGCCGGCGGACTGATGATCGGCGTCCAGGCGATCATCGCCGACATCGTGCCCGCCCGCGAACGCGGGCGCTACATGGGCCTCATCGGCGCGGCGTTCGGACTCGCCTCCGTCGCCGGACCCCTGCTCGGCGGCTTCTTCACCGACCACGTCTCCTGGCGCTGGTGCTTCTACTTCAACGTGCCCTTCGGCCTCGTCACCCTCGCCGTCGTCGCCGCCGTCCTCAAGCTGCCCAAGCCCGTCACCCGCGCCCGCTTCGACGTGCTGGGCGCGCTGCTGCTCGCCGCCGCCTCCACCTGCCTGGTGCTGCTGACCAGTTGGGGCGGCACCACGTACGCGTGGGACTCCCGGGTCGTCCTCGGTCTCGGCGCGGGCGCCGCCGCGGCCGCCGTCCTCTTCCTCGTCGTCGAGCGCTTCGCGCCCGAACCCCTCGTCCCGCTGCGGCTGTTCCGCGACTCCGTCTTCACCGTCACGAGCCTGGTCGGCGCCGTCGTCGGCATCGCGCTGTTCGGCGCGGCCAGTTATCTGCCCACCTTCCTGCAGATGGTCGAGGGCGCCACCGCCACCGAGTCCGGTCTGCTGATGCTCCCGCTCATGGGCGGCATCGTCGTCGCCTCCGTCGTCTCCGGCCGGCTCATCAGCCGTACCGGCCGCTACAAGGCCTATCCGATCGCCGGCGGCGCCGTCTCCACCCTGGGCATGTGGCTCCTCTCCCGCATGGACACCGACACGCCGCGTCTCCAGCACAGCCTCTGGCAGGCCGTCCTGGGGGTCGGCATCGGCCTGGTCATGCCCGTGCTCGTGCTCGCCGTGCAGAACTCCGTGCGCCCCTCCGACCTCGGCACCGCGACCAGCGCCCACAACTACTTCCGGCAGATCGGCGGCAGCGTCGGCGCCGCGGTCTTCGGCACCCTCTTCGCCGCCCGCCTCGACGACGCCCTCGCCGAACGGCTGCCCGCCGCCGGCGCCGCGGCGCTGCCGCCCGCCGACTCCGTCACCCCGCAGACGGTCCACGCGCTGCCACCGGCCCTGCGCGACGCCTTCGTCGAGGCCTACGCCGACGCGATGCCCTGGATCTTCCTCTACCTCGTGCCGGTCCTCGCGCTCGGTCTCGTCCTCGCCTTCCTTCTCAAGGAGAAACCGCTGGTGTCCCACCACACCCCCGCCACCGAGGCCCCCGCCCCTCCCGTCCCGCACGCCCGCGCCGCGACGGCCACCGCCACCGGCCGGCCTGCCGCCCAGCCGACCGCCGGCGTCCCCGTCTGCGGCACCGTCCAGCACCACGACGGCAGCTGCGTCCCGCGCGCCGCCCTCACCCTCATCGACGTCCAGGGCCGCCAGATCGGCCGCGGCGGGAGCGGCGACGACGGGCGGTACGCGCTCAGCGTGCCGGGCCCCGGCCCGTACGTCCTGATCGCCGCCGCGGGCGGCCACCAGCCGCAGGCGGTCTCGGTCACCGTGGGGGAGCGCCCCGTCGAGCTCGACGTCGTCCTCGGCGGCGCGGGACGGCTCGCCGGCACCGTCGTCACCGCCGACGGCACACCCGTACGGGACGCGGCCGTCACCCTCACCGACGTGCGCGGCGAGGTCGTCGCCTCCACGCGCAGCGGGCGCGAGGGCGGCTACGTGATCGGCGAACTGGTCGCGGGCGAGTACACCCTGGCGGCCAGCGCCCCCGCCTTCCGGCCCGCCGCGCTCCCGGTCAGCGTGCAGTCCTCCCGCGAGACCCGCCAGGACATCGAACTGGCGGGCGGCGCGGTGCTCCGCGGCACGGTACGGGCGGGCGGCGGGCGCCCCGTCGAGGACGCCCGGGTCACCCTCCTCGACGCGGCGGGCAACGTCGTCGACACCCTCACCACGGGCACCGACGGCACCTTCCGCTTCGTGGACCTGTCCTCCGGCGAGTACACGGTGATCGCCGCCGGCTACCCGCCCATGGCCACGGTCCTCCAGCTCGCGGGCGGCGGCCGCACCGAACGCGACCTCCAGCTCGGCCACGAGGACTAGGCCGTCTCTTCCGGATCTTGGCCGGGTCCTGCCGGACAGGCCCTGAGTCCCGCGACGGGGGTCAGGAGGAGGCGGTCGCCTTGCGCAGCGCGCTGATGCACGCGCCGATCGCCTCCTGGAGGGCCTCCAGGCGCTGGAGCATGTCCTCCTCGACGACGTCCTCCTCCAGGACCTCGTCCAGGGTCAGCTCCTCGAAGACCTTCGTCGCCTTCTGCAGGCTGTTGTAGAACTTCGTCCGGCGTTCCTGGACGCGCAGCTCCGGATCCGCCTCGACGGCCCGGGCGACCATCGTCCGCACCGTGTCGTAGGCCTCGCCGGCCCACTCGCCGGCCTCCTCCGAGTCGTCCAGCTCGTCGATCAGCGACAGGTGCCGCTCGGCCTCGGCGCGCAGCTCCGCGGGCGCCGCCACCGTCTGCCCCGCGGGCGTCCTGATCTGCCCGCCCTCGGCGATCTGCCGGACGTACTCGATCCGGTCCGCGGCCTTCGCCTCCTGCGCCACCGCCTTCTTCAGGTCGCCGGTGCGGGCGATGGCCCGGGCCATCTCGGTCTGCAGCGCCGGGTCCTGCTTCATGCGGTCGAGCAGCGCGCCCCGCGCGGCCTCGGCGGTGCCCGGGTCGGCGAGGATCGCGGCGCGCAGCGCGGTCGGGTTCTCCGCCACCTCCAGCGCCTTGGTCGCCTTGATGCCCTCGGCCTCGGCGGCCGCGGTGATCGCGTGGCCCCGCACGGAGGTCGCGCTGTTGCGGGAGGAGTAGTACGACAGCCAGACGTCGGCGTCCGGCAGCTCGACGTCCTCGCCGGGCAGCAGCGCCTCGAACTGCGGCACCAGGCCGTCGTCCGCGGCCATGTCCCAGGCCTTGTAGTAGCGCATGACCCGCTCGGCGGAGCAGCCGGCGAGCTCGGCGAAGGCCTTCGCCGAGACCTTCTCGGAGCCCTCGGCCGGCTGGCCGCCGGGCCGCACGCTGCGGGCCACCTTGAGCGCGAAGGCCCAGCCTCCGGTCCGCGCGTACACCCCGAAGTCACGGGCGTCGCGCACCACGGCCTCGGCGACGGACTGCGCGGCGGGTTCGACCCACTCGCCGGTGTCGACGGGAGCGGGGATGCCGGACGGGGCGATCGAGGTGGTCACCGAGGGGTCTCCTGGGGTACGCGGGACGACGAAAACTGCGGCCGTCAGCCTATACGTACGTGATGAAAGGATTCGCCCGAATCACCGGCGTCCGTCACCGCCACCGGTCCACGCCTCCGACACTTTTCCACAGGGGTGGTGGGGGTCACGGCGCGGCGCGTACGGTGCCAGGCATGAAGATCCTCATCAGCGCCGACATGGAAGGGGCCACGGGCGTGACGTGGCCCGCCGACGTGCTGCCCGGCACCCCGCAGTGGGAGCGGTGCCGCTCGATGTTCACCTCGGACGTGAACGCGGCGGTGCTCGGCTTCTTCGACGGCGGCGCGGACGAGGTGCTCATCAACGAGGCCCACTGGTCCATGCGCAACCTGCTCCTGGAACGGCTCGACGAGCGGGCCGAGATGCTCACCGGCCGCCACAAGTCGCTCTCCATGGTCGAGGGCGTGCAGCACGGGGACGTCGACGGCATCGCCTTCGTCGGTTACCACACCGGCGCGGGCGCCGCCGGCGTCCTCGCCCACACCTATCTCGCCAACTCCATCACCGGCGTCTGGCTCGACGGGGTGCGCGCGAGCGAGGGCCTGCTCAACGCGCGTGTGGTGGCCGAGTTCGGGGTCCCCGTCATCCTCGTCACCGGCGACGACCTGACCTGCGAGGACGCCCTCGGATACGCGCCGGAGGCGCACAAGGTCGCGGTCAAGGACCACGTGTCGCGGTACGCGGCGGTGTGCCGCACACCCGCCAGGACCGCCGCCGACATCCGCGCCGCCGCCAAGGAGGCCACCGCGCTGGCCGTGCGGCACGAGCCGGTGCGGGGCGGGCCGTTCACGGTGGAGCTGGAGTTCGACGCCGAACACCTGGCCGCCGCCGCCACGGTGGTCCCCGGCGCCGAGCGGAGTGGCGAGCGGCGGGCGGCCTACACCAGCGAGACCATGTACGAGGCAATCCGCACGTTCAAGGCGGTGACCACGATCGTGTCCGCCGCCGTGGAGGAACAGTATGGCTGAGCAGCACCACGGCCCGGACGGGACGGCCCTCGACGAGGTCGTCACCTTCACCTCCGAGCTGATCCGGATCGACACCACCAACCGGGGCGGCGGCGACTGCCGCGAGCGGCCCGCCGCCGAGTACGTCGCGGAGCGGCTCGCCGACGCCGGGATCGAGCCCACCCTCCTGGAGCGCGCCCCGGGCCGCACCAACGTCGTCGCCCGCATCCCCGGCACCGACCCGACCGCCGACGCCCTCCTCGTCCACGGCCACCTCGACGTCGTGCCCGCCGAGCCCGCCGACTGGACCGTGCACCCCTTCTCCGGGGAGGTCAGCGACGGGATCGTCTGGGGCCGTGGCGCCGTCGACATGAAGAACATGGACGCGATGGTGCTCGCCGTCGTCCGGTCCTGGGCCAGGCAGGGCCTCCGGCCGCGGCGCGACATCGTCCTCGCCTACACCGCGGACGAGGAGGCCAGCGCCGAGGACGGCTCCGGCTTCCTCGCCGACCGCCACGCGGCCCTCTTCGAGGGATGCACGGAAGGCATCAGCGAGTCCGGCGCCTTCAGCTTCCACCCCGACCCGGCCACCAGGCTCTACCCGATCGCCGCCGGCGAGCGCGGCACGGCCTGGGTCAAGCTGACCGCCCGCGGCCGGGCCGGCCACGGCTCCAAGGTCAACACGGCCAACGCGGTGACCCGCCTCGCCTCGGCCGTCGCCCGCATCGGCGCCCACGAATGGCCGGTCCGGATCACCCCGACCGTGCGGGCCGCCCTCACCCGACTCGCATCGCTGTACGGCATCGACGCCGACCTCGACGCCCCCGAGTTCGACGCCGACCGGCTCCTGGAGAAGCTCGGACCGGCCGCCGCCCTCGTCGAACCCACCCTGCGCAACAGCACCAACCCGACGATGCTGGACGCCGGTTACAAGGTCAACGTCATCCCGGGACAGGCCGTCGCCTACATCGACGGACGCATGGTGCCCGGCGGCGAGGAGGAGTTCGCCGAGACCATGGACCTGCTCACCGGACCGGACGTCGACTGGGAGTTCCACCACCGCGAAGTGCCGCTGGAGGCCCCGGTCGACTCGCCGACCTTCGCCAGGCTGCGCGCGGCCGTCGAGCACTTCGACCCGGACGGACATGTCATCCCCTTCTCCATGTCCGGCGGCACCGACGCCAAGCAGTTCTCCCGCCTCGGCATCACCGGCTACGGCTTCTCGCCCCTGAGGCTCCCGCCCGGCCTCGACTACGGCGCGCTGTTCCACGGCGTCGACGAGCGGGTCCCCGTCGACGCCCTGCACTTCGGCGTCCGCGTCCTCGACCACTACCTGAGGGACGCCTGACGGCAGCCCGCCCCGCTCCACCCGTCACACCCGCACGACCCGTACAGGGGGGATCCTGATGGCACCCACGGCCACCTACGGCAGCTGGCCGTCACCCATCGGCGCCGCGCTCGCCGCCGCACACGACGGACGGCCCGAGTACGTCGGCTTCGTCGGCGACGAGGTGTGGTGGACCGCCCCGCGACCCGCCGAGGGCGGGCGGCGTGCCCTGGTGCGCCGCCGCTCCGACGGCACCGAGGAGTCGGTGCTGCCGGCCCCGTGGAACGTCCGCAGCCGCGTCATCGAGTACGGCGGACAGCCCTGGGCCGGCACGGTACGGGCCGACGGCACCCCGCTCGTCGTCTTCTGCCACCACCCCGACCAGCGGCTCTACGCCTGCGAGCCCGACGCGCCCGGCGGCCCGGCGCCGCGCCCGCTCACGCCCGTCTCGGCCACCGGCGAGGGACTGCGCTGGGCCGACCCCGTGCTGCTGCCCGAGCGCGGTGAGGTCTGGTGCGTCCTGGAGGAGTTCACCGGACCCGCCCCCACCGACGTGCGCCGCGTCATCGCCGCCGTGCCGCTCGACGGCTCCGCCGCCGACGACCGCTCGCGCGTCCGCGAACTCACCGACGACGCCCATCGGTTCGTCACCGCGCCACGCGTCTCGCCGGACGGGCGGCGGGCCGCGTGGATCGCCTGGGACCATCCGCGCATGCCCTGGGACGGCACCGAGGTCCTGCTCGCCGAGATCACCGCCGAAGGCACCTTCAAGGCCCCGCGCGTCGTCGCCGGCGGCCCCGACGAGTCCGTGCCCCAGATCGCCTGGACCGCCGACGGACACCTCCTCCACCTCGGCGACCGCACCGGCTGGTGGAACCTCTACCGCACCACCGGCGAGGACGGCGAGCCCACTGCCGCACCGGTCCCGCTCTGTCCCCGGCCCGAGGAGTTCGGCGGGCCGCTGTGGAAGATCGGCCTCGCCTGGTTCCAGCCCCTGGACAGCGGGCTCGTCGCCGTCGTCCACGGCAGGGGCACCACCGCCCTCGGCATACTCGACCCCGACAGCGGCGAACTCGTCGACGCCGCGGGACCCTGGACCGAATGGGCCGCCACCCTCGCCGTCCACGGCACCCGGATCGTCGGCGTCGCCGCGAGCCCGCGCAGCGCCTACGAAGTCGTCGAGCTGGACACCCGCACCGGCCGCGCCCGCGTCATCGGCTCCCCGCACCACGACCCGGTCGACCCCGCCTACTACCCCGAACCCCAGATCCGCACCTTCACCGGACCCGACGACCGCGAGATCCACGCCCACGTCTACCCGCCGCACAACCCCGACCGCACCCCGCCGGGCGACGAACTCCCGCCCTACGTCATCTGGGCCCACGGCGGCCCCACCGGCCACGCACCGCTCGTCCTCGACCTGGAGATCGCCTACTTCACCTCCCGGGGCATCGGCGTCGCCGAGGTCAACTACGGCGGCTCCACCGGCTACGGCCGGGAGTACCGCGAGCGACTGCGCGAGCAGTGGGGCGTGGTCGACGTCGAGGACTGCGCCGCCGTCGCCCGCGCCCTCGCCGACGAGGGCACCGCCGACCCCGCACGGCTCGCCATCCGCGGCGGCAGCGCGGGCGGCTGGACCGCCGCCGCCTCCCTCACCCACAACGACGTCTACGCCTGCGGCACCATCATCTACCCGATCCTCGACCCCACCGCCTGGGCCACCGACGAGACCCACGACTTCGAGTCGCAGTACATGCGCTCCCTCGTCGGACCGCTCGACGAGGTCCCCGCCCGCTACCGGGACCGCTCCCCGCTGGAGCACGCCGAGAAGATCACCGCGCCCTTCCTCCTGCTCCAGGGACTCGACGACGTCATCTGTCCGCCCGCCCAGGCCGAGCGGTTCCTGGCCCGCATGGCCGGGCGCGGCGTCCCGCACGCGTACCTCGCCTTCGACGGCGAAGGGCACGGCTTCCGCCGAGCCGACACCATGACCCGCGCGCTCGAAGCCGAACTCGCGCTGTACGTAAGGACCTTCGGCATCGACCGGGCCGACGTCGCCGAACTGGAGGTCAGGTCATGACCCACGGACTTCCGCCCCAGGGACTTCCACCCCACGGACTTGTCCGGCCGCCCCGGCTGCGGCCCGGCGCCCGCGTCGCCGTCGTCGCGCCCAGCGGACCCGTACCGGAGGACCGCCTCCAGGCAGGGCTCGACATCCTGCGCGGCTGGGACCTCGACCCGGTCGTGGCCCCGCACGTCCTCGACACCCATCCCGCCATCGCCCACCTGGCCGGCACCGACGCCGACCGGGCCCGCGACCTCACCGAGGCCTGGTGCGACCCGGACGTCTCCGCGGTGCTGTGTGCCCGCGGCGGCTACGGCGCCCAGCGCATGGTGGACCTGCTCGACTGGACCGCGATACGGGCCGCCGGCCCCAAGGTGCTCGTCGGCTACAGCGACGTCACCGCCCTCCACGAGGCCTTCGCCGTCCGCCTCGGTCTCGCCACCCTGCACGGCCCCATGGTCGCCGCCGCGGCCTTCCTCAAGGACGCCCGCACCCAGGAGTCCCTGCGGGCCACCCTCTTCGAGCCCGAGTCGGTCCGCACCCTCGTCCTGGACACCGCCACCGCCCTGGCACCGGGCCGCGCCCACGGCGTCACCCTCGGCGGCTGCCTCGCCCTGCTCGCCGCCGACATCGGCACCCCGCACGCCCGGCCCTCCGCGCGAGGCGGGCTGCTCCTCCTGGAGGACGTGGGCGAGGAGCCGTACCGCCTGGACCGGATGCTCACCCAACTGCTGCGCTCCGGATGGCTGGACGGCGTCGCCGGAATCGGCCTCGGCTCCTGGGAGGAGTGCGGGCCCTACGACGAGGTCCGCGCGGTGCTCGCCGACCGCCTGGGCGGCCTCGGCGTCCCGGTCCTCGAGAACATGGGCTTCGGCCACCACGAGAGCGCGCCGACCGTGCCGCTGGGGATACCGGCGGTGCTCGACGCGTCCGCCGGGACGCTCACCCTGGACGTGCCGGCACTGACCTGAGTCCGGGCGGGGCGGACGGCCCTGCCCCGCCGCCAGGCGCACCGACCGGGCGGAGGCACCTTCACTGAATCTCCGTCAACAACGTTCGTCCTGCGCGTTGACGGCTCTCTGACACGTGTCACACCATGAGCGCGCCCGTACCTACCAGTAGGTAGGTCGTTCGCGCGTCCTCGGTGTGGAGGTCTCCGTGTCCCGTACCCGTGCCCGTGCCCTGCTCAGAACCGGTGGATCCCGTAGATCCCGCAAGGTCCTCGCGCTCGCGGCCGGGGCCGCGCTCGCGGCGCCGCTCGCCTTCGCCGCACCCGCGCAGGGCGCCGAACCCGCCCCGTACACCGTCACCCCGCTCCGCTTCACCGTCCAGGCGGGCGGCAGGACCTGCGCCGTCGACGCCGACCTCTACCGCCCGGCCGGAGTGGACGCCGGCCACCCGGCGCCCGCCGTCCTCGCCACCAACGGCTTCGGCGGCAGCAAGAACGACGGCTCCACCGACGCCATCGGCAGGGCCGTCGCCGCCCGCGGCTACGTCGGACTCGTCTACTCCGGGCTCGGCTTCGGCGGGAGCGGCTGCCTGATCTCCCTCGACGACCCGCGGATCGACGGCCAGGCCGCGGCCCGGCTCGTCGACTTCCTCGCCGGCACCCGCGCCGCCGACGACGGCACCCGCGCCGACTTCGTCATCAGCGACGGCGCCGGCGACCCCCGGGTCGGCATGATCGGCGGCTCCTACGGCGGAGCCATCCAGCTCGCCACCGCCGCCACGGATCCCCGCCTGGACGCCCTCGTCCCTTTGATCACCTGGAACGACCTCGCCTACTCCCTCGCCCCGAACAGCGCCGACCGCGCCACGTCCGGCGTCTTCAAATGGCAGTGGGCGAACGGCTTCTACCTGATGGGGGAGGGGCAGCCGCTGCTCGTGCCCTCCCTCGACCCCAGCCGCATCAACTCGCTCAGCTGTCTGCACTTCGTCACCGACGCCTGCGACACCGTCCGGCTGCTCAACTCCGGCCGCTACCCCCAGGCCGGCACCGAGCAGATGCTCGCCTACGCCCGCAGCGTCTCGCCCGTCTCCTACCTCGACCGGGTCACGGCACCCACCCTCGTCGTCCAGGGCCAGTCCGACAGCCTGTTCAACCTCAACGAGGCCACGGACACCTACCGGCGGCTCCAGACCCAGGGCACCGAGACCAAGATGATCTGGCAGTCCTGGGGCCACAGCGGCGGCTCCGTCTCGGGCGAACTGGACCTGGGCGGCGGCGACCTGGAGGCGAGCTACGTCGGCCGCCGCGTCCTCGCCTGGTTCGACCGGCACCTGCGCGGCGACACGACGGCCGACACCGGCCCCGAGTTCGCCTACTACCGCTCGTGGCAGAGCGGCTACGGCACCGCCGACACCCTTCCCGAGCAGCACCGGAAGCTCTACCTGTCCGGCGACGGCAAACTCGTCGACAACCGCAGCAAGGTCGCCCGCGGCAGCCGCTCCTACGCCAACTGGCTCGTCCCCACGAGCCATTCGAGCAGCTCGCTCGCCGGCCTGATCGGCCTGCCCGACCCCCAGCCGTACGACACCGCCGGCACCTACGCCGCCTGGACCAGCGGCCCGCTGAACGAGCCGGTCGACGTCGTCGGCGCGCCGAAGGCCCGGCTGCGGGTGGAGTCCCCCCGCACCGAGGCCGTCCAGGACTCCGGTGACGCCGCCGACAAGCTGGTCCTCTTCGCCAAGGTCTACGACGTCGCACCGGACGGCACGAAGACCCTGGTCAACCGGCTCGTCGCACCGGTGCGGGTGCCCGACGTCACCCGGCCGTTCACGGTCGAGCTGCCCGGCATCGTGCACCGGTTCGAGACCGGCCACCGGTTCCAGCTCGTCATCGCCGGCAGCGACACCGCGTACTTCGGCAACCGCGGCATCAAGCCGGTGACCGTCACCAGCGCCCCCGAGGACACGGGGACGCTGGAGCTGCCCGTCGTGGACTGACGCCGGCCTCAGAGCGCGGCGTAACCCGGGCGGACGACGTCGTCGATCAGCCGCTGCCGCTCCGGCAGCGGCAGGAACGCGGCCTCCAGGGCGGCGACCGTGAACTCCTCGAAGACCTCCGGGCCGTAACCGAAGGCGTCCGCCATGTGCTGGAACTCCTCGCTCATGGTGGTGCCGGAGACCAGGCGGTTGTCGGTGTTGAGCGTGATCCGGAAGCCGAGCCGGCGCAGCTCGTCGATCGGGTGCGAGGCGTAGTCCTTGGCCGCGCCCGTCTGGAGGTTGGAGGTCGGGCAGACCTCCAGGGCGATGCGGTTGTCACGGACGTACGAGGCGAGGCGGCCCAGCGTGCCGTCCTCGGCGATGTCGTCCGTGATCCGCACGCCGTGCCCGATCCGCTCAGTGCCGCAGACCTGCACCGCCTCGTGGATCGACTCCGCGCCGACGGCCTCGCCCGCGTGGATGGTGAAGTGGCAGTTCTCCCGCTTCAGGTGCTGGAAGGCGGGGAGGTGGCGGGCCGGCGGATTGCCGATCTCGCCGCCGGCGATGTCGAAGCCGGCCACGCCGTTGTCCCGGTGGGCGACGGTCAGCTGCGCGATCTCGAGGGAGCGGTCGGTGTGCCGCATGCCGGTGAGCAGGGCGCGGACGGTGATCCGGCCGCCGGTGCGGCGCTCGCCCTCGCGGAAGCCCGCGTTCACGGCCTCGACGACCTCGTCGAGGGTGAGGCCGGCCTCGAGGTGCTGCTCGGGGGCGTAACGCACCTCGGCGTAGACGACCCCGTCGGCGGCCAGGTCCTCGGCGCACTCGGCCGCGATCCGCTCCAGCGCCTCGCGGGTCTGCATCACCGCGCAGGTGTGGGCGAAGGTCTCCAGGTACCGCTCGAGGGAGCCGGAGTCCGCGGCGTCCCGGAACCAGACCGCCAGCTCGGCGGGGTCCTCGGTGGGCAGCGAGGTGTAGCCGCACGCACGGGCCAGCTCGATGATGGTGGCGGGGCGCAGCCCACCGTCGAGGTGGTCGTGCAGGACGGCCTTGGGAGCCTTGCGGATCCAGTCGGCGACGGCAGGGGAGGCAGGGTTGTCAGACAAGTGCATGGCGGGGAAGTGTACGCCACCGCGGGCACCCGATGGTGTGACGGTGACGACAGGACCTGCGGCCGGCGACAAGGCCACGCCTCCTGCCCCGCACCACCGCCCGTCGCCCCGGATGCCCTCCCGGCTCAGTTGGACTGCAGCACCGCCAGTGCGGGCGCCCCCGTCGGGAGCATGTGCTTGGCCGCCAGGACCGGCGTCTCCTCGACCCGCACCACCTGCGTGACCAGCACCGCCGGCGTGTCCGCCGGCCGCCCCAGCTGCTCACCCCTGCGCCGCCCGAGCAACGTCGCCGTCACCGCGCTGTGCCCGGCCAGCGGCACGCCCCGCGACGCCGCCGCCAGGATGCCCAGCATGGACGTCCGCTCGGGCGCGGCCGTCGCCCGCAGGGCCTCCGCGAAGGCCGGGTGCGCCCGCTCCAGGACCTCGTCGGCCGCCGCCCACTCGTGGCTCAGGGCCGCCGGACCCGCCTCGCCCACCAGGACGGACTCCCAGAAGCGCAGCTCCGCGCCGGCCGGGGCGAGCAGGTGCTGCGTCGTGAAGTCGGTGGGCTCCTCGACGGTGCGCAGCAGGCCTCGGACCCGCAGCGGGGCGGCGGCGCCCAGCAGCTCCTCCAGCGCCTGGATCTGCTCGAAGCCGCGCCGCGGCGGGTGGGCGTTGACCGTACGGCCCACCCCGCGCCGCACCGTCAGAAGCCCGTCCTCCTGGAGCAGCAGCAGCGCCTCGCGCAGCGCGGGCCGGCTCACGCCGAGTTCGCCCGCGAGCTTGGGCTCGGAGGGGAGCGTGGAGCCCGGAGGGTAGGTGCCGTCGTGGATGGCGTCCGCGATCCGTTCGTAGAGTGCGACGACGGGCCGTCGTCGCTGTCCGCCGGCTGCCACGGATCGGTCCTCCTCGTGCTGGCGCGCGCACCCGTGAGGTGCGCGGTCACGTCCGCCGTGACTACGGTAGCCGCCCGTTCTTGTCTGACAAGTCACTCGTACGGCTGTCTTCGCCGCCGCCGAACCCGCGGAATCGGCCCATCCTGGGGGGACGCACGACGGAGGAGAGGGCCGGCCATGAGTCGCAGGGAGACATCGAGTACGGACGGGCCCCGGGCGGGCGGGGCACTCACCCCCGGCCGGATCGCGATCGCGGTCCTCGCCGTCTTGTTGCTCGTGTTCATCTTCGAGAACACCCGCCAGGTGCGGATCAGACTGCTGATCCCCGAGGTCTCCATGGCGCTCAGTGTCGCGCTGCTCGTGACCGCCCTGCTCAGCGCCGTCTGCGGGTACTACGCGGCTGCCCGGAGGCGCAAGTGAGGCGGGCGGCGCTGCTCGGCGCGGGTGCCGTGCTCGCGCTCGCGGCGGTGGCCGTGAGTTCGGCGGAGCCGGTGGCGGTCGAGGAGGAGGGCGCGGAGCGCGGGGGCGGACGGCAGTCGATGCCCGACCTGCTGGGCCGGCGTCTGTGGCGGGTCTTCACCGTGCTGGCACCGCGCACGCGGCTGGACGTCCACGACGTCGGCGGGCAGGACCGGCGGGTGCTCTGGCCGCCGAACTGGTTCGTGTGCACCCAGTACCCGGCGCCGGGGGCGGAGCGTGCGGCGGGAGGACGGGTGGTGGTGGGCGTGGTGAAGAAGGGCGAGACCTGCCCGGCCCGCGTGACGGCGGCCCGACGCTGAGACCCCGGCCCGCGCCCCGCCCCGTCTGGAGCCTTCCCCCGGCGGGCCGGCGCTGAGACTCCGGCCCGCGCCCCGACCCGTCCGGAGCCTTCGCCCGGCGGCCCGGCGCTGAGATCCCGGCTCGCGCCCCGACCGTCCGGAGCCTCCGCCCGGCGGCCCGGCGCTGAGACCCCGGCCCGCGCCCCGACCCGTCCGGAGCGTTCGCCCGGCGGGCCGGTCCCTGTGCCGGCCTCTGTGCCGGCTTTCTGTGCTGGCCCGCGTCCCGACCCGTGTCCCTACCCGTGTGCCGGCCCGTGTGCGGGCCTGCGGTGGGCCTTGGCGGGCCTGTCCGGCACGTGCGGCGGTAGCCTGGCTCCATGTCCGACGATCTTGGTCCGTATCTCGTCAGCGGGGCCCGCGTCGGCCTGCGGCACTTCCGTTACGACGACGCCGACGAGTTCACCGCTCGCGCCCGGGAGAGCCGCGCGCTGCACACGCCCTGGCTGTTCCCGCCGCAGACGGCGGAGGCGTACGAGACGTACGCGCGGCCGCTGATCGAGGATCCGGCCAGGGCCGGATTCCTGGTGTGCGAGCGGGACGGCGGCGGCATCGCCGGCTTCGTCAACATCAACAACATCGTCCGCGGCTCGTTCCTCTCCGGGGCCCTCGGCTACGGCGCCTTCGCGCACGCCGCGGGGCGCGGGCTGCTCTCCGAAGGGCTCGGACTCGTCCTCTCGTACGCCTTCGGGCCGCTCGGGCTGCACCGCCTGGAGGCGAACATCCAGCCCCGCAACACCGCCTCCCGCGCCCTGGTCCGGCGCGCCGGCTTCCGTCTGGAGGGCTTCTCGCCCGCGATGCTGTTCATCGACGGCGCCTGGCGCGACCACGAGCGGTGGGCCAGGACCGCCGATCACCAGGGCCCGGCAGGCGAGGTTCAGCGCTTGTAGTTGATCTTCATGGTGTCCATGTCGGTGACCGAACTCCGCAGTCCGGCGAAGCCGTGTCCCTGCTCCTTCAGGGCCCGCTCCACCCGGTCCTCCGCGATCGCCGCCGCCATCTCCTCGCCGTCGTCCGCGTCGGACACGACGATCACGCGGTACGAGAAGTGCTTGAGGGTCCGGTCGTAGGCGAGCGAGCCCTCCTCCGTGAACCGCATCGCCGACATGCCGTGCTCGTCGGCCTCGGCGAGCAGCCGGCTCCGGCCCTCCTCCGACAGTCCGTCGAACGTGCCCCGCACGATCACCCGGTACGTGTGCTGCGTGCCCATCCCTGGCGCCCTTCCTCGATGACGACACCACCCTAGGCCGACCGGTGCAGGGTGCAACGGAATTTCCCGGGCCCGCCCTCCACGGCTGTTGTCCACCCTCTGGCCAGGGATGGTTCCGGCGTGTTCCATGGTCGACATGACGACCGTACGACGTGCCGTACTCACCCTGCCCGCGGCGCAGTTGGGCCCGGACAACCCCCTGCCCGCACTCCACCACCTCGGTGGGCCCGGAACCCCCGCGGTCGACGAGCGGGACCGGACCGGGCTGCCCCGCGACATGGCCCGGCAGCTCGGCCACGCGCCGCTGCGCACCCTGCTGCCCGCCCGGATGCGCGACGGATACGGGCGCGAGCGCACCCCCACCGCCCTCGAAGCGATCGAGATCGAGAACGACCGGCTGCGCGTCACCGTGCTCCCCGGCCTCGGCGGTCGCGTGCACTCGCTGCTCCACAAGCCGACCGGCCGTGAACTCCTCTACCGCAACCCGGTGCTGCAGCCCGCCGCCTTCGCCCTCAACGGCGCCTGGTTCTCCGGCGGCATCGAGTGGAACATCGGTGCCCGCGGCCACACCACCCTCTCCTGCGCGCCGCTGCACGCGGCGGTCGTCCCCGCGCCCGACGGAGGCGAGATGCTGCGGCTGTGGGAGTGGGAGCGGCTGCGCGACCTGCCCTTCCAGGTCGACCTGTGGCTGCCCCCGGACGCCGAGCACCTGCGCGTGGGGATCAGGATCCGCAACCCGCACGAGCGGGCCGTCCCCTGCTACTGGTGGTCGAACACGGCCGTCCCCGAGGACCGCAGGATCCTCGCACCCGCCGACACGGCCTGGCTCCCCCACTTCGTGGGAGGTACCCCCATCGGCTACACCCACGCCCTGCGCCGGGTCCCGGTGCCGCGCACCGACGACGGCACCGACCGCACGTACCCGCTGCAGAGCACCCACGCGGGCGACTACTTCTACGCGCTGCCGGACGGGCAGCGGCGATGGATCGCCGCGCTCGACGAGCACGGCGCCGGCCTGGTGCAGACCTCCACCGACGGCCTGCTCGGCCGCAAGCTCTTCGTGTGGGGGACCGGGCGCGGCGGGCGCCGCTGGCAGGAGTGGCTGACCGAGCCCGGCACACCCGGCTACGCCGAGATCCAGGCCGGCCTCGCCCGCACCCAGCTGGAGCACCCGACCCTGGAGGGCGGGGAGGAGGTGTCCTGGCTGGAGGTGTACGGGCCGCTGACCGCCGACCCGGCCACGGTGCACGGCGAGGACTGGGCCGCCGCCCGCGCGAGCGTCGAGCAGGCCCTCGCCTCGGCCGTGCCGCGCGCCGAGGTCGACGCGGCCTACGAGCGCTGGCGCGCCGCCGCCGCCGACACCGAGCCGGGCCGGCGGCTCGCGATCGGCTCCGGCTGGGGTGCGCTGGAAGTGCTGCGCGGGCACTACGAGTTGCCGGGCACGCCGTTCGAACCCTCGCTGCTCGGCGAGGAGCAGCGGCCGTGGCTCGACCTGCTCCGTACGGGCGCCCTGCCCGTCCCGGAACCGGGCGCCGCACCCGTACCCACGCCGGTCTCCGACGCGTGGCGGGACATGCTGGAGACCGCCCCGGCCGACCCGGTGACCGAGTACCACCTGGGCGTCGCCCAGTGGGCGGCGGGGGACCTGGCCCAGGCGGTACGGAGCTGGGAGCGCGGCCTGAAGAACGCGGCCGAGCGCTGGCCGCTGCTCTACTGCCTGGCCGTGGCCGACCGGGAGGACGGGCACCTGGAGCGGGCCGCCGAGCGCTGTGCCGAGGCGTTCGACGACCAGTACGGGGGCGACCCGCTGGTGACCGCCGCCCTCGGGCGCGAGACCGTCACCGTCCTGCTCGCCGCCTCCCGGCCCGCCGAGGCCCGCGCCGTGCTGTCCCGGCTGCCGGAGGACGTCCGGTCGCGCGGCGCCTTCCGCTACCTGGAGGCGCGCCTGCTGCTCGCGGAGGGCCGCGCCGCCGAGGCCCGCGCGGTCTTCGACGAGGGCTTCGAGGTGGCCGACCTGAAGGAGGGCGCGGAGGAGCTGGGCGAACTGTGGTCCCAGCTGACGGACGAACCCCTGCCGTACGCCTACGACTTCCGCATGCGCCCGAACTGAGCAGGGCGCGCCGGGGGCCGGGCACGCTGAGGACCGGGGCGCCGCCCCGGCCCTCAGCGCCGCCCGGCGCGTTCCCTGCGGCGGCGCCGCCTCACACCCGGCACAGGATCTCGCCGTGCGGCACCATGAACCAGGCGTCGTCCTCCTTGCCCCAGGCACGCCATGCCTCGGCGATCTCCGTCAGTTCCGCACGGCTCGCGTGGCCGCCCTCGACCGTCAGCTCCGCGTAGACCGAGTCGGTGGTGCGGTCCGCCCACAGGCCGCTCCACCAGGCGCGCTCGTCCGGGCTCGCGAAACACCACACGCCGGCGGAGGAGGTGACGTCGGTGAACCCGGCCCGGCGGGCCCAGGACAGCAGCCGGCGGCCCGCGTCGGGCTCGCCGCCGTTGGCACGGGCCACCCGCCGGTACAGGTCCTGCCAGCGGTCCAGGACGGGCGACGCGGGGAACCAGGTGAAGGCGCCGTAGTCGCTGTCCCGGGCCGCCACCACGCCGCCCGGGCGGCACACGCGCCGCATCTCGCGCAGCGCCTGCACCGGGTCCCCCACGTGCTGCAGTACCTGGTGGGCGTGGACGACGTCGAAGGAGTCGTCGGGAAAGTCCAGGGCGTGGACGTCGGCAACCGCGAACTCCACGTTGTCCAGGCCCCGTTCGGCAGCCGTCGCCCGGGCCTTCGCCAGCACGCCCTCGGCCGCGTCCACCGCCGTCACCCGGCCCGGCGCCACCCGCTCCGCCAGATCGGCGGAGATCGTGCCCGGCCCGCAGCCGACGTCCAGGACGGCCATCCCGGACCGCAGTTCGGGGATCAGGTAGGCGGCGGAGTTCTCGACGGTGCGCCAACTGTGCGACCGCAGCACGGACTCGTGGTGGCCGTGGGTGTACGTAGCGGTCTCGCGCGGAGGCGTGGACGACGGCATGACCGGACTCCTTCGTATCGGCGGGTGCGGCTTTCGTGTTCACCGTACGCCGACCATTCGCATTCTGAGACCCCGTTCTCAAGATGTGGACATCGGGAAGCTGGGTGAGCCGCAACCCGTCGGCCGTGGCCCGGTCGACTCCCTCCTCGCGAAACGGACCTGACGAATGCTCATATGACAGGCCGGTGAACGGGCGGTCGCCGCCCGCTCCCCACGCCTAGGGTGTGGCCGACCCGCCACCGACGTGCCGAGGAGACCCGCCCGTGCCCGACCGCCGCACCCTGCTGAAGGCGCTCGCCGCCGCCCCCGTGCTCTCCGCCATCGGGACGCCGTCCGCCGCGGCCGCCCCTGCCGCGCCCCGCACCGGGGCCACTTCCGCGGCCGCCGGCGCGCCCGGCATCGTCAAGCCGCTCCCGCCCGAGTACTTCACCCTTCGCGGCACCAACGCCGAGGCGCGCTACGAGACGCTCCGGGACACCGGACTCCTCACCCCCGCCGACCGCTTCTTCGTTCGCAACCACACCTCCACCCCCGTCCTCGCCGCCGACGACTGGCGGCTCACCGTCTGGGGCGACGGCCTGCACGGCCGCGAGCCCGTCCACTTCACCTACGGGCAGCTGCGCGACCTGCCGCCCGTCACCCGGACGGCCCTGATCGAGTGCGCCGGAAACGGCCGCAGCCTCTACACCACCCAGCAGGGCGAGCCCGTCAGCGGCACCCCGTGGACCCTCGGCGCCGTCGGGGCCGCCCGCTGGCGCGGCGCGCGCCTCTCCGACGTGCTGCGTCTGGCCGGCCTCGCCTCCGACGCCGTCGACCTGATGCCGCGCGGCCTCGACGACCCGTACGTCACCGCGGGCGTGGACCTCGGCCGGGTCCGCCGTCCGCTGCCCGTCGCCAAGGCCCTGGACGACGTGATCCTCGCGTACGAGATGAACGGCGAGCCCCTGCCGTACGACCACGGCTTCCCCGTCCGGCTCGTCGTGCCCTCCTGGGTCGGCATCGCCTCGATCAAGTGGCTCGGCGACATCCAGGTCTCCCGCACCCCGCTGTCCTCGCCCTGGTCCACCGACTACTACCGGCTGTTCGGCGCGGCCCACCCGCCCGGCGGCAGCGCCCCGATCACCCTCCAGACCCTCAAGAGCGCCTACGAGCTGCCCTTCGGTGCCGCCCTGGAGGCGGACACGACGCACCGGCTCGACGGCCGGGCCTGGTCGGCGCACGCGTCCGTGCGGAAGGTCGAGGTCTCCACCGACGGCGGCGCCCACTGGCGGCTCGCCCGGATCGTCGACCGCCCCGCGCCCCACCGCTGGGTGCGCTGGACGACGTTCTGGCGGCCGCGCGACACCGGGCCCGCCACCCTGCTCTCCCGGGTCACCGACGCGGCCGGGAACGTCCAGCCGGAGCGGGCCGTGCACAACACCCAGGGATACCTCTTCGACGCGGTCGTCCGGCACCCCGTCACCGTCGTGTGAGGGGCGGAAACCAGCAAACCTCCGTATAAAGGACACCGGGGCGCCGCTCCTGCGCGCCCCGGTGCCCGCGCGCGGCCAGGAGGAGGTTCCGGACATGCGGCAGACGGCCCCGGAGAGCCGAGGCCCGGTGCGCTACGGGCCGCCCGCGCCGGAACCGGGCCTGCCCGTGCTGCCCGGCCTGACCGCGCTCCTCGCCGCGGCCGTCGACCGCACCGGACCAGAACCGCCCGGCGGCGGCCCCGTCCTGCGCGAGGCCGCCGCCGGCTACTGGTGGCGCCGCGGACTGCGCACCCACGCGGAGGACGTCGTCGCCGCACCCGGCGCCCAGCCCCTGCTGCTCGCCCTGATCGCCGCGCACGGCGGCGACGTGCTGCTGCCCCGGCCCTGCCCCGCCTGGTGGACCCCGCAGGCCCGGCTCATCGGCCGCCCCGCCTACCACGTGCCCACCCCCGCCGAATGCGGCGGCGTCCCCGACCCGTACGCCCTCCTGGAGACCGTCCGCCGGATCCGCGCCGAGGGCGGCAACCCCCGGCTGCTGCTGCTCTCCGTCGCCGACGACCCCACCGCCACCGTCGCCCCGCCCGAGCTCGTCCGCGAGGCCTGCGAGGCCGCCGTCGCCGAGGGCCTCCACATCATCAGCGACGAGACCTGGCGCGACACGCTCCACCGGCCCCAGGACACCGTGCTGCTCAGCCCGGCCGAGATGTGCCCCGACGACGTCACCGTCCTCACCGACCTCGCCGGCGCCCTCGCACCCGCCGCCTGGCCCTGCGCCGTCGCCCGCTTCCCGCCCTCCGCCCCCTCGCGCGCCGACCGCTACGCCGACCACCGGGCCCGCACCCTCGACATCCTCACCGCGCTCGGCGCCCTGGTCCCTGGCCCCCTCGCCCCCGCCGCCGCCCACGCCCTCGACGAACCCGAGGACGTCACCGTACGGGCCCGCCGCACCGCCGCCCTGCACGGCCGGGTCGCCGCCGCCGCCCACCGCGCGGTGCTCGCGGCCGGCGCCCTCGCCCGCCCGCCGCAGGCCGGCCGGCACCTCTACGCCGACCTCGGCCCCTTGCGCGCCGGGCTCGCCGCCCGCGGCGTCACCGACTCCCTCGAACTGGAGAACCACCTCACCGCCCGCCTCGGCACCCCGGTGCCCGGCGGCCACCGCTTCGGCGACGAACTCGGCGCGCTGCGCGCCCGGTTCGACACCGCCGCCTTCCTGGGAACCACCGAAGAGGAACGCACCGAAGCCCTCGCCTCACCCGCTCCCGAGGAACTGCCGCACGTGGCGCGGGCGTTGAGCTCGTTCGGGGAGGCACTCGACGAACTGGCGCACTGAGGGAACAGGCCGGCCGACGCAACGGACCGGCAGACGGAGAGGCCGGTCGACGGAACGGACCAGCTGGCAGACAGGCCGGTCGACGGAAGAGACCGGCTGACGGAGAGGCCGGTCGGCGCAAGAGACCGGTCGACGGAACGGACCGGTTGACGGAACGGACCGGCAGACGGAACAGACGGTTGACGGAACAGACGGAGGCCGCAGAGATGACGGAACAGACGGCCCGGCCGGCCCGGGCCCCGCACTCCGCCCGTACCCCCCACGCCCCGCGGCCCGTGCCCGCGCTGCAGCCCCTCGGCCGGCTGCGGCACGACTGGCCGCGGAGCTTCGCCGACCGGCTCACCGCGCCGCTGCCCGGCGTCCGCGCGATGGCCAGGCTCGCCCGCGAAGGCGCCGTCCGCCCCGGCCCCGAAGGGCTCCGCGACATCCCGCGACTGCCCTTCGCTCCCGGGCCGCTGCCCGATGCGGGGCCCGACACCCTCGCCGTCACCTGGGCCGGACACGCCAGCTGGGTGCTGCGCATCGGCGGGCTCACCGTCCTCACCGACCCGGTCTGGTCCCGCCGCATCCTCGGCACCCCGGCCCGCCTCACCCCGGTCGGCGTCCGCTGGGAGGACCTGCCGCCGGTGGACGCCGTCGTCATCAGCCACAACCACTTCGACCACCTGGACGCGCCGACCCTGAAACGGCTGCCCCGCCACACGCCCGTCTTCGTCCCCGCCGGACTCGGCCGCTGGTTCACCCGGCGCCGCTTCACCCGGGTCACCGAGCTCGACTGGTGGGAGGCGGCCGAACTCCACGGCGTGCGCTTCGACTTCGTCCCCGCCCACCACTGGTCCAAGCGCACCCTGTTCGACACCTGCCGCTCCCTGTGGGGCGGCTGGGTGCTCACCGACCGCGCCGGGCGGCGGGTCCACTTCGCCGGCGACACCGGCTACGGCCACTGGTTCGCCGAGATCGGCCGCCGCCACCCTGGCATCGACCTCACCCTGCTGCCGATCGGCGCGTACGACCCGCGCTGGTGGCTCAGCGACGTCCACACCGACCCCGAGGAGGCCGTCCGCGCCTTCCAGGACCTGGGGGCCCGGCGCATGGCCCCCATGCACTGGGCCACCTTCGTGCTCTCGTCCGAGCCCGTCCTCGAACCGCTCATCCGCGTCCGGGCCGCCTGGGAGGCCGCCGGCCTGCCCCGCGAGGACCTGTGGGACCTGCCAATCGGCGCCTCACGGGTGCTCGCCACCTGAGCGAGGCGGGCACGACCAGCGCCAGGGGGGTGTCTCGCCGATCACGCCGGGCTCACGGCCGATCCGGCCTGATCGACGAGACACGAGACATCCCCTACGACCCGCGCAGCCGCCGCCACAGCGCCGGCACCGCGCTGATCAGCACCGTGAGCGCCACCGCGGCCACCACGCCCTGCCAGGGCTCCGGGAAGAGCGAACCGCCGAGGATGCCGATGAGCTGGTACGTGGCCGCCCAGGCCAGACAGGCCGGCAGATCGCCCCGGGCGAACCGCCGCAGCGGCATCCCGGCGAGCAGACAGGCCAGCATCACCGGGATCCGCCCGGCCGGCACGAGGCGCGAGAGCACGAGCACCGGCACCTGGTGGCTGTCGAGCCGCTCCTGGGCGTGGGCGAGCCGGTCGGGCGCCGCCCGGGCGCGCAGGGCGGCGAGCCAGCGCGAGCCGTTGCGCGAGCGGACCCCGCGCTGCCCCAGCCAGTACAGCGACAGATCGCCGAGGAACGCGGCGGACGACGCCACCAGGAATACGAAGAGGAGCGCGAACGGATCCGTCTGGTGGAAGGCCACCACGGCCGCCGAGCTCACGATCGCGCCCGTCGGCACCACCGGCACGAGCGCGCCCAGCGCCACGAGCAGGAACAGCGAGGGATAGCCGACCGCCTGCTGCGTCGACTCCGGCGGCAGCTCCCGCACCGCCGTGATCAGCCGGTCGATCACCGGGTGCCCTCCGGCCGCGCGGGACGGACCCGCCTCACCGCGCCACCTCCGGCCGCACCCGCTCGCCGTGGCCCAGCAGGTGCACGGCCACCTTCGGGGCCAGCCGGGCCGCGTGGCGGACGAACTCGTCGCCCGGCGCGTGGAACTCGTGCGGCCGGACCGCGTCCATGCCGATCGGCCAGTACGTGCCGTAGTGGACCGGGACCGCGGCGGCCGGCGACAGCGCGGCGAGCGCCTGCGCGGCCCGGCCCGCGTCCAGGTGTCCGTGACCCAGGTACGGGCCCCAGCCGCCGACCGGGAGCAGCGCCACGTCGACCGGGCCGACCGCCTCCGCCATGCCGTCGAACAGGCCGGTGTCACCCGCGAAGTAGGTACGGGCCTCGCCCTCCACCACGTAGCCGAGCGCGGGGGACCGGTGCGGGCCGAGCGGCAGCCGCCGGCCGTCGTGCAGGGCGGGCACGGCCCGTACCGTCACGCCGGCCACGGACACCTCCTCGCCGGGCGCGAGCTCCGCGAGCCGCAGCCCCCGCCGGCGGAGGCGGCGCAGCGCCGGTACGGCCGACGGCGCGCCGGCCGGCACGACCAGCAGCGTTCCGGGCGCCAGCCCGGCGAGCGAGGGCAGATGGAGGTGGTCGGCGTGCAGGTGCGAGACCAGGACGGCCTCGGCCCGCGCGGCCTCGGGCGGCGGCAGCGCGCCGCGCCGGCGCCGCAGGTGCGCGAGCCGGCGCGCGAAGAGCGGATCGGTCAGGAGGCGGACACCGGAGTCCTCGACCGTACACGTGGCATGACCCCACCAGGTGATCTCCACCGGCCCGCCGCCCCTCTCCTGTCGTGGCACGGCCGGATGACCCGGACCGGCGGCCCGGACCGGCGGCCCGGCCCGGTCGGACGGCCGTCCGCGCCGTTTCCATCCGTTCCCCATCCGTAACGAGGGTAAATGTCCGGGGCCGCGGGTGTGGCCGGACTTCACCGGACCGTCCTCCTTGGTATACCGAACCCCTCCTCGGTGCGCCCCGGACACAGTAGGGTCGGTCCATGGACGACGTTCGGGTGGCGGCGATCGCCAGCCTCACCCCGCTCGAAGAGCTCGACGACGACCCCTTCCTGGTCGACACCCGCAGCCAGCACGCGATGTGCGTCCGCTGGGCCCGGGACAAGGGCTACGTGGTGACGCGCCAGCTGTTCTGTTACGGCATCAGGCCGGACCACGACGCGCTGTGGGCCGACGTCGACGAGGGCGCCGTGGACCTCTTCGTCGCGCCGAACGACCGGGTGCTCGCCCGCGCGCTGACCGACGTACCCGCCTTCCACGCCGAGTGCGCGCGGCGCGGCGTACGGCTCGAGACCGCCGGGTTCGACGAACCGGCGTACGACGCGCCGATGAAGGCCGGGGTGCACCGCAGACTCTCCATGCCGACCGCCGGATACGACGGCTCCTGAACCCGGATACGACGGCTCCTGAACGCCCGGCCCGGGCCGCCCGTTGCTCGCGGGTGCGACCGTCCGGCGTCTCGGGTCAGACCGTCCGGCCTCCCGGGTGTGACCGTCCGGCGGACCTGCGTCGAACACCTGTCGCCGCCTCCCGCCCCGGCGTCGTTGTGCCACGCTTGAGGCAGGAAACGGGCGAAAGGTGAACCAGGCGTGGGCGAACGGCGAGGAAGGATCCCCGCCCGCTGGCGGAGCGCGGCCCGCGCCCTGCTGCGGGTGATCACGGTCTGGGCGGTCTCCACGCTCACCCTGCTCCTCCTCGCCGGCCTGCTGCCCGACTTCCAGCTCCAGTCCGCCGACGGGGACAGCCTCACCACGATCGCCTTCACCGCGGCCCTGGGCGCGGGCGCCTTCGGCCTGCTGAGCGCGCTCGTGTGGCCGCTGATCGTGCGCGCCCTGCTGCTCGTACCGGCCCTCGTCCTCGGCCTGTTGGTGTTCTTCCTCAACGGTTCGCTGCTGATTGTTGCGCTCTGGCTGATCCCCGACGGACGGGGCGCCGCCGCGCCCGAGACCGCCGTGGTCGTCGCCGCCGTGATGTCCGCCGTCGCCTCCGCCACCTCCACCGCGCTCGCCGTGCGCGACGACGACGCGTACCGGCGCCGGCTCTACCGCCTCACCGACCGCACACGGCCGCGGACCGCCCGGGCCGGCGCCGAGCCCGTACCCGGTACCGTCTTCCTCCAACTCGACGGCGTCGGCCACCGGGTGCTGTCCGAGGCCGTCGCGGACGGACTGATGTCGACGGTCGCCGACTGGCTCGCCACCACCCACACGCTGACCCCTTGGCGCACCGACTGGTCGAGCCAGACCGGCGCCAGCCAGCTCGGCATCCTGCACGGTTCCAACGAGGACGTGCCCGCCTTCCGCTGGTACGAGAAGGACACCGGCCGGCTCATGGTGTCCAACCGGCCCGCGAGCGCCGTGGAACTCCAGCGCCGCGCCGTCGAGCGCACCGGCGACGGCGGGCTGCTCACCCTCGACGGGGCCTCGCGCGGCAACCTGTTCAGCGGCGGCGCCGACCAGCTCGCGCTCGTCCTCTCGGTGGCCGCCCGGCGCGGCCGCCGCAACCGCTCGCGCTCCGGCTACTTCGCGTACTTCTCCGACCCCGCCAACGCGGTCCGCACCGCGGGGTCCTTCGTCGCCGAGGTCCTGCGCGAGATGCGGCAGTCGACCGGCGCCCGGCTGCGCCGCGAGTCCCCACGGGTCTCGCGCGGCGGCCTCTACCCCTTCGTCCGGGCCTTCGCCACCGTCGTCGAGCGGGACGTGGTGGTCGCCGCCGTCATGGGCGACATGCTCGCCGGGCGCACCGCCGTCTACGCCGACCTGGTCGCCTACGACGAGGTCGCCCACCACTCGGGGCCCCAGGGACGCGACACCGACCAGGTCCTGGCCCGCCTCGACCGGTCGATCGCGCTGATCGCGAAGGTCGCCGAGCACGCGCCCCGCCCGTACCGGATCGTGCTGCTCTCCGACCACGGGCAGAGCCCGGGGGAGACCTTCGAGTCCGCGTACGGGCTCACGCTGCGCGATCTGGTGCGGGCCGGCTGCGGTCTGCCGGTGTCCCGCCGGGTGCGGCGGACCCGCAGCGGCTCCGAGGCGAGGGACGCGGCCCGGGACGCGCTGCGCAGCGCGCTGCACCGGCCCGTGGACGAGGCGGAGGAGGCCGGGCAGGACGGCGCGGAGGCGGCGGCGGTCGCCGCGGCCCGCGCGCCCGAGCCGGTCGTCCTGGCCTCGGGAAACCTCGGCCTGGTGTCCTTCCCCGGCGTGCCGCACCGGATGACCCGCGAGGAGATCGACCGGCTCCACCCGGCGCTGCTGCGCACCCTCGCCCACCACCCCGGGATCGGCTTCCTGCTGGTCGCGAGCGAGGAGCACGGCTCGGTGGTGCTGGCCCGCGACGGGGTCGAGGTGCCGATCGCCGAACTCGCCGAACCTGCCGATCAGGCTGACGCCCCGGACGCCCCTGACGCCCCGGACCGCACCGGCGTCGCCGCTCCCCGCGACCCCCTCGCGGTCTTCGGTCCGGGCGCGGCCGCGGCCGTGCGGCGCACCGACGGCTTCCCGCACGTCGCCGACATCATGGTCAACTCGATGTACGACCCGGAGACCGGCACCGTCCACGCCTTCGAGGAGCAGATCGGCTCGCACGGCGGTCTGGGCGGGGACCAGGCGCTTCCCTTCCTGCTGTGGCCGCGCGACCTGCCGGCGCCGCCCGACGGGCTGGTCGGCGCGGAGGCGGTGCACCAGGTGCTGCGCGGCTGGCTGCGGGAGGGCGAGGGGCCGCAGGTGCCGCTGGAGATTTCTCCGTCGAAGCGCCATGCGGAAGCGTTTCTTCCGGTCGACGAGCCCGTCATGCGGGACAAACACGGGTGATTTGGAAGGTCGTCTCGGAATCCGGACCATGGTGGCGTTTGTACGACGAGAGGCGCACCACCCCCCATGAGCACGGCCCCCACCGCGACCCCCGCGCAGGCTCCCGCACCCACCCCCGCACCCACCGTGGCCCCCGGCCCCGCCCAGGAGCAGGACCCGCAGTCCACCAGGCACGCCCGCCGCTTCGGGCTCCCGATCGCCACCGCCCTCGTCATGGGCAACATCATCGGCGGCGGCATCTTCCTCCTGCCCGCCTCCGTCGCTCCGTTCGGCACCATCAGCCTGGTCGCCTTCGGCATCCTCACCCTCGGCGCGATCGCCCTGGCCCTGGTCTTCGGCCGGCTCGCCCACCGCCTGCCGCAGACCGGCGGACCCTACGTCTACGCCCGCGCCGCCTTCGGCGACTTCGCCGGCTTCCTCGCCGCCTGGTCGTACTGGATCACCGCCTGGGTCTCCAACGCGGCCCTCGCCGTCGCCGCCGTCGGCTACCTCGACGTGCTCGTCCCGGTCCACGAGTCCAAGGCCGCCACGATCGCCGCCGCCCTGCTCATCCAGTGGCTGCCGGCCCTCGCCAACCTGGCTGGCACCCGCTACGTCGGCGCGGTGCAGATCGTCGCCACCGTGCTCAAGTTCGTCCCGCTGATCCTCGTCGCGGTCGGCGGCCTGTTCTTCTTCGACAGCGCCAACCTCGGGCCCTTCCACGCGAGCGGCGGCAGCGCGCTCGGCGCCGTCTCCGCCTCGGCCGCGATCCTGCTCTTCAGCTACCTCGGCGTCGAGTCCGCCGCCGTCAGCGCCGGCGAGGTCCGCGACCCGCGCCGCAACGTCGGCCGCGCCACCGTCCTCGGCACCCTCGGCGCCGCCGCGGTCTACCTGCTCGGCACGCTCGCGGTCTTCGGCACCGTCGCCCACGACAAGCTCGTCGACTCCACCGCGCCCTTCTCCGACGCCGTGGACGTCATGTTCGGCGGCTCGTGGGGCGGGGCCGCGGTCGCCTGCATGGCCCTGGTCTCCATGGTCGGCGCGCTCAACGGCTGGACCCTGCTCAGCGCCCAGGCCCCCTACGCCGCCGCCCGCGACGGCCTGTTCCCGAAGGTGTTCACGGTCAAGCGGCGCGGCGTCCCGACGGTCGGCGTGCTCGTCACCGTGGTGCTCGCCTCGCTCCTGACGGTCTACAACTACACGGTCGGCACCGAGGGCGTCTTCGAGATCCTGGTCCTCGTCACCACCTTCACCGCCACCGTGCCGTACCTGCTCTCCACCGCCGCCCAGATCTACTTCCTGCTCTCCGGCCGGTCGGACCAGGTCTCGCGGGCCCGCCTCGCCCGCGACGGAGTCCTCGCCCTCGCCGCCTTCGGCTTCTCGCTGTGGCTGGTCGCGGGATCCGGTTACGCGGCCGTCTACCAGGGTGTGCTCTTCCTCTTCGCCGGCGTGCTCGTGTACGCGGCGATGGCGGCCCGCAAGGGACGCGCCGCCGGGACCGCCGCCTGACACCCGGTGCGGTGAAAAGCGGCCCCGGAGCGTAGGCCGGGCGGGCGGATCTCCCGCTCGGGCCGGAGCACCGGTGTCCCGGCGGGGCAGTACGGATCTCCATGAGGCCCCCCGCCCGGTTCGCGCTCGCGGTGCTGCTCGTGCTCGCCGCGATGCTCGGCGTGGGCGCCGGCGGCGAGCTCGCGGCCGCCGAGGTCGAGAGCCGGTACGTCTCCGCCGCGACCGACCTCGGCGCGGAGACGTACGAGGCGGCCGAGGGCGAGGCGACCGCACCCGTGCGCGCCGAACGGCGGCCCGCGCCGCCCCGCCGCACCCGCCCCGCGCCACCCGCGGGCGGACCCGCGCCCGCGCCCGCGTCCGTGCCGGCGGCACCCGGCGCGGCTCCCCGGTCGGCGGTGATGCGGTGCTGAGAGGCCCTGCCTCTCCGTACCCCTTCACCCCCCACCGCAAGGAGCATCACCATGCCCGTCGACCACTTCGCCGTGCTCAACGCCCTGCTGCGCGCCGAGGCCGCCCGCGACCGCGCCGCAGAACACCGCACCCCGCGCCGCGACGCGGAACGCGCACCGGAACGGTCCGCCACGCCCGCGACCCCGCCGAGGACCACCGAGCAGGAGCCCCGCACGGAGTGACCTGACCCGGACCGGGCCGGTGGACCGGCGCGGGGGGGGAGAGGGGGGGGGGGGGGGACGGGGCGCGGTGAGAGGTTTCTGGACGCCGCGCCCCCTCCCATTTCCCCCCCACACAAACGCA
>NZ_JBHXFE010000001.1:309217-311158 GCF_042722475.1 Streptomyces sp. NPDC127092 | reverse complement strand
GGTCTGCCCTTCCCGTGACCCTTTTGAGGGCTCCTGAACGGGGCCCTCACACGGGGGGACTTACCTTGGCCGGGTCGTTTGGACGGGTCTGCGGGGCCTGTGGCGCTCGAGCCCCCCGCGGCCTCCGCCCGGTTTACCGGCCCCCAGTACCCCTGCCCGTCCTCACGCCGCGACCGGCAGCTCCCCGGTCGTGGCCGGCCGCTCCGGCTCCGGGCCGCGCCGGCCGTGCGCCACCACCAGGCCGAGCACCGCCACCGCGAGCAGCCCGAGGGCGAGGAGGGCCGGGATCCGGGAGACCAGCGGGCCCGCGAAGAGGCAGCACACGCCGCCCGCCAGGAGCGCCGTGGGCCGCGGCCCGGCGGACCGCAGCACGATCGCCGCCGAACCGAGCAGGAACACGCCCACCCCGCCCGTCAGGGACCACGCCACCGTGCCGTGCAGCGGCTCCGCCAGGCCGTAGTGGCCGGTATCGGCGACCTGGGTGAGCACCTTCTTCATGCCGAGCGCGGACAGGACGACGCCCGCCACCAGCGGCAGGTGGAGGAACGTGTACACGTCGCGGGCGAAGCGGGTCCGCGCATCGCCGTCGAGGGCCGCGAGCCGGTGCTCGGCGGGCGCGCCGAAGCGGCGGAAGTACAGCGCCCACAGCCCGGCCGAGAGCAGCAGCCCGGCCGCGCACGCCCCGAGCACCGCCACGGTCAGCGGGAAGCCCTGCATGCCCACGCCCATGGCGACGATGGACTCGCCGAGCGCGATGATGACGATGAGTCCGTACCGTTCCGAGAAGTGGCCGGGCGAGTTGACCCGCCACCCGGAGGCACCGGTGACGTAGATCGCGCCGTAGTCCACGGCCACGGCGCCCAGCCACAGCAGCAGCCGGGGCGTGCCGTCGTAGGCGCAGCCCGCGAGCAGCAGCGCGAACGGCGGCACGACCGACAGCAGCGCCGTGCGCCGCAGGGTGCGGTGCAGCACCGTGTCGCCGGGGCTGGCGAGGCGGTACGAGACGAGGTGCAGCACCCGGACGACGCCGTAGCTGAGCACGAACACCAGCGGGGCGGGCAGCCCGCCCGGCGCGTCGGCCAGCACCTCCGGCACCGCGAGCGACACCACGAACACCACCGCCATGACCGCGACGAGCACCCCGAACAGCGCCGCCGAGTCCGCCCGTACGACGTTGCCCAGCCACGAGAAGGCGCACCAGCACCACCACAGCAGCGCGAGCACCGCCATCGCCCCGACCACCCGCACCGGCGACGGGTCCGCCGCCATCAGGGCCGTCACCTGCGTGATCGCGTAGACGAAGACCAGGTCGAAGAACAGCTCCGCCGGCGTGACCTTGTGGTCGTCCCCGGTCGCCACCATGCGCGACCGCCCCTTGCCCCCCACGCCAACCCCCTGAAACGCACGGGCCGGTCGTCACCCGGCCCTCCGGCCATCCGGCGCGAAACCCTACCCCGGCCCCGCATTACCTGTGACGTAATCGACGCCCGCGACGGCCCCCGGCATGCTCGAAGTCACCGGGTCCCGGGCGGCGCACTCCGCCCGGGCACCGGCCCCACCGAATCCGTCAGGACGTCAGAAACGCCTTCCAGAAGGGTGATCCGCCATGTCGCAGGCCCTGCTCACCGGTCTCTCCCGTACCACCCGGCCGCTGTCCATGGTGCGCCGGTTCCTCGCTCTCGACGCCGTCGTGACCGGCGCCAACGGGCTCGCGTACGCCGTCGCCTCAGGACCGCTCGGTGAGCTCCTCGGTGTGGAGCGCGGGCTGCTGTTCGAGCTCGGGCTCTTTCTCACTGTGTACGCCGCCGGCGTGGGGGGGGGGGGGGGGAGGGGAACAGCCACCCTCCCCCCCCCCGCAAAACGTGGGCGGGCCGCCCCGGCCGCGCCCGCGCCCGGGCGCCCGGAGCGGCGCCCGGTGCCCGCCTGGCTGTGGGCCGCGCC